>JBCCAG010000540.1:0-3440 GCA_039814955.1 Cyanobacteria bacterium P01_A01_bin.135 | reverse complement strand
GATGATGCCTTGGGCCGTGGCGCTAGGGTGCAGGGCGCTGATAGTCACCGATAACAGGAGGGCGATCGCTGCTGCTGTGACGTAGCGCCAGTGACGCCTTAGAGGATGCCGGGTTATAAAGCTCGCCACCTATTCGCCGATAATTTCAGGCTGGGTCAGCTCATCCGACATCTCGATCACAGCGCGAATCACCGGCTTCATCTTCGACTCGTCCATGCTGTCAAAGTCCTCGTAGCGCCGCCGCTGGGCGCGGTTCGCCACCTGAACCGTAATCCGGTAACGGTTAGACGCAGCCTGGATCAGATCCTCAGTGCGGCGCATGAGCTGCGCGTTGTCGATGTGGGGGCGCTTTGAGAGCATAAATTTTTGGTAAATAGAGCAGACCCCATTATATCGCAAGGGCTTGGCCCCATCTCGGAGTGCCCCACATCCAGCAAAAGCTACACGTTGAAGCGAAACAGCATCACATCCCCTTCCTGCACCACATATTCCTTACCCTCACTGCGCACCAGCCCCTTCTCTTTGGCCGCCGTCATCGAGCCGGTTTCCACCAAGTCGCCGTAAGCCACCGTTTCAGCGCGGATGAACCCCCGCTCAAAGTCAGAGTGGATTACCCCTGCCGCTTGGGGAGCCACCATCCCCGCCTGAATGGTCCAGGCTCGGGTTTCCTTAGGGCCGGTGGTGAAGTAGGTGCGCAGGCCCAGCAGCTCATAGGTGGCGCGAATCAGGGTTTTCAGCCCCCCTTCGCTGACCCCCAATGCCTCCAAAAAGTCGGCTCGCTCCTCATCCGAGAGCTCAACTAGCTCCGCCTCCACCTGGGCTGATACCACCACCACCTGCGCGTTGTCGTCAGCGGCAAGGCCTCTCACCTGCTCTACCCACTCATTGCCGCTGGCCAGGTCGTCTTCAGAGACATTGGCCGCATAGATGATGGGCTTACGGGTGAGCAGCCCCAGGGGCTTAATAATCAGCTCCTCTTCCGGTTCCAGCTCCACCTGGCGGGCGGACTTGCCGGCATCCAGCACCGGCTGAAACTTTTCTAGAATGGCCAGCTCGGCCTGGGCCTCTTTGCTGGTGCGGGCCTGCTTGCGCACCCGCTCGATGCGGCGCTCAATTTGCGCTAGGTCCGACAGCGCCAGCTCCAGGTTAATTACTTCAATATCCCGCGCCGGGTCAATGGAGCCCGCCACATGGATGATGTCGTCGTCCTCGAAGCAGCGCACTACATGCACAATGGCGTCCACCTCGCGGATGTTGGCCAAAAACTGATTGCCCAACCCCTCCCCCTGGCTGGCCCCTTTCACCAGCCCAGCGATGTCTACAAACTCCACCCGCGCGGGAACCGTCTGGTCAGAGGCGGAAATTTCGGTGAGGGCGGCAAGCCGCTCATCAGGGACCGCCACGACGCCAACATTGGGCTCAATGGTGCAAAAGGGGAAGTTCGCGGCCTGGGCCTTGGCGTTAGCCACGACGGCGTTGAATAGAGTTGACTTACCAACGTTGGGCAGTCCAACAATTCCGGCTCTGAGCATAGGTCATCGGTTTGAAGGCCACAGCCTACTAGTATAGAGCCTTGTAAACAATCGCCAGCAAGGACCACGATGCCGCTCCTCATCTGCCTGATTGTCATCGCTGTCATCCTGGGGGTCGCAATCGCGGTAAACGCATCCTCAGCGCAATCATCCCCCCCTTTAAGCAGCTTTACCATCGTCGACCTCACCCAGCCAATGTCAGCGGAGATGCCGATTTGGCCCGGTGACCCAGCCTATGAGGTTGAGCCATGGACTAGCTATGGCGAGGAAGGTTACTTTGTTCATCGAATTACCATCGGCGAGCATAGCGGCACCCATTGGGGAACGCCCAGCACCTTTATTAAAGGGGCGAGAAGCGCGGACAAAGTCCCCGTGGAGAAGCTGGTGATGCCGGCGGTAATCATCGATATTCGCGATCGCGCCGGACAAGACCCGGACTACCGGCTTACTCGTGCCGACATTGAAGCTTGGGAAGCGGCCCATGGCCCCATACCGGCGGGCAGCATTGCCATTCTGTTTACCGGCTGGCAAGCGCGCTGGAGCAATCCGACAGCTTTTATTAACGCTGACGCGGCGGGCGGGTCACACTGGCCTGGATTCAGCACCGAGGCAGCTAAGTTTTTGATTGAGCATTGCCAGATTAGCGCCTTGGGCACAGACACCCACGGCACCGACCCTGGCGATACCGAAGACTATGGCGCTAGCTTTGCCATCTATGCCGCAGACGGGCTGATTCTAGAGTGCTTGGGAGGACTTGAGCAGCTGCCGCCCACGGGAGCCACCATTGTAGTGGGCGGCTGGCCCGTCCCAGGCGGTTCAGGGAGCACAGCGCGGGTTATTGGGCTTGTTCCTGTCCGCTAAAGTCAACGTGGCCTCCAACAGTTAGACCCCGGCAATCTCACGGGGCCCAAAGCACGACGACATAGGGATCCAAATCTCTTTTCACAGCGTAATAGATACAAATAGACAAATCCGTAGAGTTTGTAGGTGCCTCACGGCCTATCGACTTCTCGCCAACTATTTAACGTAGTGAACCTCAGAGGAATGTTTTGGACAACAAGAAAGGCTTGAGGTATTCTATCCCCTTAGAATCTATTTGCTTGATTGCAGCCAGCACGCTGATCCTGCTCTGCTGGCAGACTATAGTGCTCCGCTGAGTGACTGCTTCAGAACGGTTTCAGGGTTTGAGCGCGGTTTCAATCCCTCGAGACCAGTTACGCGCTTGTGGCGCTATTCAGCGATCGCTTGAAGCTCAAGGTTCAGCCCGAACAAACGGTATAGTAAGAGGGCCTTGTCGCCGCTGGCCTCTAGTCTTTCGACCTCTATGGATAGTGGAAAATCCAATCGTAATACTGAGGCAACGACGGACGCGCAGCTGTGGCAGGCGATTGTTGAGGGACAGACTGAGGCCTTCGGCGTTCTCTACGATCGCCACGCTTCCCTTGTATTCGGTATTGCCGTAAGTGTGTTGGGCAATACGCAAGAGGCGGAAGATCTGACCCAAGATATTTTTGTGAAGCTGATGGGTGATTCACCCTACGATCCTCAGCGCGGCTCGCTGCGCACATTTTTGGCCGTGCTGACGCGATCGCGGGCCATTGACCGGCTGCGATCGCGTCAGCGGCGCTCTAGGCAATCTCAGCGGCTTCAGCGCGATGCAGCTACCTCGCCACCATCAGACCTAGCACCACTCGACATGGCATCACAGCAGGAGAAAGGACAAGACATTCAGGAGGCGATGGCCACCTTATCTCAGCAGCAGCAGCAAGTTCTAGAGCTTTCGTATTACGAAGGGCTGACGCAGTCTGCGATCGCCAAGCAACTCAGCCTGCCATTGGGGACCGTCAAATCTAGGGCGCGGCGCGGTTTGCTAAGGCTTCGCCAGGCCATCGAGAAACGCCGTGGAGG
>JBCCAG010000808.1:0-2163 GCA_039814955.1 Cyanobacteria bacterium P01_A01_bin.135 | reverse complement strand
TGTAGGTGAAGTCGCGGCGCATGTTGCCGTAGTTGTAGACGTCGATGGGTCGGCCGGCAAGAATTGCCTCGGTAAATTTGTAGGCCGCCATATCCGGACGCCCCCAAGGACCATAGACCGTGAAAAAGCGCAGGCCGGTCGCGGGAAGACCATAGAGATGGCTGTAGGTGTGGGCCATCAGCTCGTTTGCCTTTTTGGTAGCGGCATAGAGGCTGACGGGGTGATCCACGCTGTGGTGCACGGAGAAGGGGACGGTGCGATTGGCTCCATAGACTGAGCTAGATGAGGCAAAAATCAGGTGCTCAACTGAATGGGCACGGCACCCTTCCAGCACATTCAAGAAACCAACCAGGTTGCTGTCGGCGTAGGCGTGGGGATTTTCCAGGGAGTAGCGTACTCCAGCCTGGGCTGCTAGATGAATGACGTACTGGGGCCTGTAGGCGGCGAACAGCCACGCCATCTGGGGGCGATCGCTCAAATCTAGCTTGTGGAAGCAAAACTGGGGGTAGGCCTGGAGCTGCACCAGGCGATCGCGCTTCAGCTGGACGCTGTAGTAACTATTGAGGTTATCCATGCCGACGACGGCATGCCCCGCGTCTAGCAAGGCTTTGCAAACGTGGTAGCCAATAAACCCAGCCGCGCCGGTTACTAAAATGTGTGTCATGGTCAGTCGTTTGGAGTGATTGTGGTTGAGCAGCGACGCTTAATCTAGATTTGTTGCCTGCAATATGGGGGGGTGGTCCCCCGTGGGGTAGTGCAGCAGGCTCAGGTGGCCCGACATCAGATTTAGCAGACCGCCTGGAATTGGTAGGCCAATCGCGGTGGTGGCTAGGCGATGAATTGTTGCTGGGGGCGCGATCGCCAGCGCGGTCGTTAGCCCTGCCGCCTGCTTCATCTGCTTCAGCGCCGCACACCACCTCGTAGAGAAATCGCCTTGGATTGGGAACTGGAGTATGTCGGGCCGGTGGTGCCGCAAATATTGCGCCATAAGCTGGGTGATGTTGCCAGTGGTGGAGCAAGCCTGGATCAGGCCGTAGGCAATGGTGCTGTCATCGAGGCGGCGGCAGGCCCTCTCGACCAGGGCTAGGGATTGAGACGCAGCCAAGGGCAGCAGTACCACCCTCACCCCCTGCTTACCCGCCTTGAGCTTGGGCAGGCTCTCCCCCAAATGGCGGGTTACGTTGAGCAACTGCAGTTGAGCTGTTCCCGTAGCGTGGGTGTAGTCAAGGACGCTGACGCCGCCGTGGGACTGCTGCAGGCGGTGGTGCTGGGCGGGGGATAGCCCCAGCGCTGTGCTGATTAGGGCGTGGTTGGTGCCGCCGTGGCCGACCACCAGCAGGGTTTGTCCCTGATGTCGGGGCAGGACCTCCCGCCAAAAGAGCTGGGCGTGGCGGTAGAGATCTAGCACCGGGTAGCTGACGCCCCCGCCAGAGGCCATCTGAAACTCGTGGGGCCGCTGGATCCAGCAGCGGTAGGCCTCAGCCTCCTGCGCTCTCACCTCTCGGTAAAGTCGCCCTTCCCAGGCTGGCAGGTGGATTTCCCGCAGGGCGGGGTGGATGTGCTGGGGAATTTTGGCCGGTCTAGGAGGAGCGACGGCGACAGCGGTGGAACTGGGCAGCGCGCCGACGCCTACGGCGGCTGGCGCTGTATCCAGCCGGTTAGTGGCGGGCTGTAGAGCGGCGAAAAGCCCCTCAACGGTCTGCCGCGCTCGCCGCAGCGGGCTACTGTACACCACGTCTATGGGGATATTCCGCAGTAGCTCACCGATGAGACTGGCCTGCTGCCAGCCCTGGTCTGTAAGGACAGCTTCATCGCTGCTGCCCTGGTAGCGCTGCTGGTCATTGGCGGTGCTGCGTCCATGGCGCACTAAAACGATGCGGGTTGTTCCAGGGGTTAGGGGCGGTAGATTTTGGGCTAAGGCGTCTTTAGTAGGCGATCGCATAGTCATTATCGGTAGAGTGACCGGCTAAAGCTTGCGGGTCCTGGAGGGCGTAGAGGCGGGCGTACTGCCCATGTTTCTGGAGCAGCTCGGCGTGGGTGCCCTGCTCTAAAATTCGCCCCTGGTCCAGATAGAGGATCCTGTCGGCGGTGCGGGCGGCTTGGAGGTTGTGGGAGATTACAAAGGCGGTTTTACCCGCTGTGAGACGGTTGAGGGCCGAGGTC
>JBCCAG010000361.1:0-4637 GCA_039814955.1 Cyanobacteria bacterium P01_A01_bin.135 | reverse complement strand
ATGATTCGGGGACCTTATGGCTGCGGGCTTTGGACTAGCGCTAGAACGTCGGTCTCCAAGTATTCATGGACCGTCGCCAATGATTCGTAGGCGTTAGCCAGCGCATCCCCATCTTCTGGATTGGCGATCGCCGTCTCCAAACTGGTCAAAGCCGTCGCCAAAAACCGCTGAATGACCTGGTCAATGACACGGTTCTCCATCGCCACCAGCTGATCGAGCCCCGAGGCGGTTTCTGATGCGGTATCTGAGGTTACCTCATCGGTGACTCCGGTGTAGGCCAGCTGAACGCCGGACACGGAGCTATGAAGGTGCGTAAGGGCGACAGTATCCGGCAGAATAGAGTCCGTCTCCCAGGCTTCCATCATCTCCGGCAGGGCTTCATTCACCACGACGTCTAGGTGGTTGTACAGGCCCCGGATGATTTCTTCCGTGCCCGCCTCAACTGACAGATAGGCCCCGTTGTTGGGCTGTCCCGCCGTCGCCAATACGGTCTCGTAGGGCGCAGAATCCTCCCAGCCCTCCTGCCACACCTGCAGCAGCTCGTCAGCCTTTTCATCCGCCATTTCCGCTAGGCGGGCGATATATAGCCGCTGCACCGCAGAGAAGTCGCCCAGCGCCTTATCGCCATCTAGACCGTACAGAACGTAGGCGATCGCCTCAAACCCGTGTACTGAGGGAGAAAGGGCGATCGCCTCGACAATGGCGTCTATATTGTCTGCTTCGAGAACGGCGGGGTCACTCAGCAGCACCTCGATACTGGCGCTGTCGGCGGGAAATTCGAGGGCGGTGCTGTACCCCAGAGAATGGACGGGGCCAAAGGCGAAAGCCTGCCCCTTGGCCCAGGCGGAGGTGGCATCGACCCATCTGCCTCGCAGAGCCGCCAGGCTCTCCTCGGTGGGCTCGGCCACAAATTGCCGGCTTGCCTCAGCCAAGCGCTGCGTCTGTTCAGTCAGGGACACGTAGGTGGGAATGACAACCGTGGCGGCAAACCGCTGGTTGAGGGTCTGCATCGCGGCTGCTTGGGAGGGAGGCAGTCCGTCTCGGGCAACTACGCCCCCCTGGGTTGCTACATCTGGATTCGCTTGAGCAGAGGGACTTGATTGGGCGATCGCCCCGGCAGCGCTGCTGCAGGCTAAGGCCATGCCTAAACAAGCGCTGTAAGCCAGTTTTCTGACGCCGTTGTGCGCCGCTCGGTTAGCAGACCGCTGACTATCCCAAAGAGTGGAGCATCGTCTAGCTACTAGATTCAACATAAATTTTCAAGGTAAATGCACTACCTACAGAACTGATTTCGCTAGCACCCGTGATCAGCAATCTACTTCACTTTACGGAAGACGCGGCACGTAAATATGTATCTTATAAGACATCTTTACGTAGGCTTAATAATCTCCGTCTCATCTTTAACTCCTGCACCCAGCGAGTGGAAGCCTCCAGGCAAACGACCCAGAACCTTCGTTGAAAGAGGGTTCCGGGTCGAATTAGCCCATTGTCGTCGCTGGCTTAAGCGCGCACCATCTCTGACGTCGCCGTATCCTGAATCGCGTATCGAATCGTCTGAGACAGCTGCTCAAGCTGCTGACTAGAATCAATCTCTTGCTCAGACATCCGGGTAATTTGATTGACGGTGATTTGATTGCGGTCCAATAGGCTTTGGCAGAGCTCAATGGCATTGGTGAGCGCCTGCAGATGGGCATTGAGGACCTCAATACTCCGCTTGAGCTGGTCTCCAGCGCTGTCGATATGCTGCTTGCTGTTGCGCTGTTCGCTCTCCACTTGGTTCAGCTGATCGAGCAGCTCTTTTAGACGATTGGTAAAGCCTCGAAACACCGTGATGGTGTCTTTGACCTCGCTTGACCCCTCTAGCTTAGATAGGCGAGCGGCCAAAGACGGACCGCTGAGGATAAAGGCTTTCGAGACATTGCAGAGGTCCGCCAGCGTTTCGGTGGTTCGTGTGGAGAGGCCGGCTGCCCCAGTGAGGCTCTGCACCTGATTCAAGATGGAGCCGGTGCTTTGACGGAGGGCCTCTAGCTTTGCCACTGCCGCTGCAATGTCCTCTTGGCTGGCTTCCAGCGCTTCCTGGTTCTCATCGCCAAGGGTGCTGGCTGTGAGAGCCTGTCGTCTCAGGGTTTGGGAGAGTTCACTGCTGGTGTCTGCCCACTGCTGAGCTTGGGTCACCCACTGGGAGAGGATCTGGCCTTCACCGGCCGTTAGGGCTTTTGCCAACAGGCGTATTCGCTGGGTTGCCTGTTGAACAGTTGAGGGATGCTGCTGATGCTGCTCAAGCAGATAGAAAAACGAGGCGGAGAGCTGATCGATTTCGTCTTTGTCTTGAAGCTGCTCCATCATGACGCTATCCATATCGGCCAGGCGCTGGCACAGCGTCAGCGACGGCTTCAGACGGCGGTTCAGATAGCGAATGACCAATGCCACCATCCCCGCCAGCAGCAGCCCAACAACCGTCGTCGCCCCCAGCGTAATGATCATGACTCGGCCAAAGACAATTCGATAGGGCACATGGGCCACCAGCAGCCAGTCCTTCTCCGGAATCTGGGTATAGGACCAATATCCCGTTTCGCCCTCTAAAAAACCTAGCGGCTCTAGGCCAACCTCTGACCAAATCTCGCTCAAGCCAGGAATATCCTGATAGGTCTGCTTGCCTAGGTCACTCGATTGAGACGGATTGGCAATTACATTGCCGTCGGCCGAGAGCAGCATTAGTCGCCCGCCATCCCGCAGGACGGGCTCGTTCAACACTTGACTCAGGTATGTGCCGTCAACGTCGATAACGACGGTTCCCAGCCAGTCACCCTCGGGGGCGAACATTTGGGAGTAGTAGGTTAGCAGGGTGCCGCGATCGCTCTGGTAAGGGGTAGTCCAGCGGCTTTCTTGGGGCAAAAAGTAGTCGCGATAGCGCGCTGTTTCCGGATAAAAGTATTCGGGCTCACTCTGATCGATGTAGAGGGTCTCTGCCTTGGATGCCGGCTGCTCTTCGCTTGAGGATGACTCAGAGACAGGCGCTGCTGCAGGGGCTGCGTAGTAGTAGGGAAACAGCCACTGCGTACTGGGTAAAACGCCATTCTCCGACTGGCCAAACCCTAATCCAGTGACGAACTCAGGCCGCCCTTGAAAGAGCTGGCGCACTAGCTCCTGATAGGTTCCCTGGGTCTCGGCCTGACGAACATGTAGGGTGGTAACGCTAACGTTTAGACCATAGGCCAGTGTTTCAGCCTGGTCGATGACATCGCTAATGGTACTGACCTTGTTTCTCAGCGTAGATTTAATTTGGTCTTCGGCCTGATACTTTACCGTTTCTCCAAACAGCAGGGCCATCCCTCCCATGCCGGCTAACACGCCACCTGTGATAATTAGAAATAGTCGGGTGCCCAATGAGTTGATGCGAAAACGCCGCTTACTAGCCGGCAAATTGGTGGTATTTTCAGGGTGGGTTGGGTCTGAAGCTAAGGTCATAATAGATTCTGCTGGCTCAGGAAATATATAGGCGTTACCTTTGGCAGATACAGCAGTGGTTCACAGTAAGTGCGTAGTTACAGTTAAGTGGCTAGCCATAAGTAAACGGTGTTGAGAGTTCGCCTCCCTGCTAGCGTCGTTTATTTATAGCCTTTTACTTAAATGAAAGGGGCGCTCCCTCAGTCCACTACATTTCCACTACGCTTACTTATGGCGCTCTATTTATTAAATCTAAGGAAGAATATATTCCTTTATTAGGCAAAAGAAGTTGCCTTGACTACGTTTAGCATACGTAAAAACACTTGCGTCAGGAAGCCAGGCATAAAAAAGCTTATCTAAGCTTTTTGTTCCAGCGATATTGTGAAGATTCAGTAGCTGCCGCGCCCATTTACAACCTTCTACCCATCCAGCTTTAGTCAATTGCTTGCTTGAGAAACGAGATAACCCAGGCTGCGGCAAGACTGACCAGGATAAGGCTTTCTAGAGGGGCGAGGGTTGTGAGTGAACCAATCCAATGAATCCAGGGTTTTGACCGGATGTGGGTTTGCCAAGCTTGTATATGGGTTGGCCAGCGCGCGGGATGATCTTTTTCAATAAATCGCCAGTTAAGCATCGATAAGAGCAGCGGCGCACCACCGACTTTCGCCTTTAAAAGCAAGTGAAGCGCAATCACCCCCACCATGACTACCCATGAAATTAGATGAGCGTAGTACCAACCATGATTGAGCTCTCCTTGCGGCAACCAGGTTTCGTCCATCATCTTGCCGCTAAATAGGGCAGAGGTTAACGTGATGAGAGATAGCGTGTTGGTAAACCGGCTCAAGTTGTGCCACCAAATAGGGGTGCCAATCAGGGCTTTTTTGTCTAGTGCCTCCGGCTGCAGCAGGCGCTTTTGCCCTCTGTGAAATGAATAGACTACAAAGGCAGGAAAAATCAGTAATGTGTATAGACCAAAGGTTCCGTGAACGCCCTCGATAGCTTGATAGTCAGGGAGCGATAGCCTGCCCCAGCGACCGTCGTAGACGTTATAGGTCCAGAATGCTGTTACGATTGCCGCAATTAGAAAACCCCCATTCAGGCCATGCAGCAGCCGCAGAAGTAGGGGTTGATAGGGTTGAGTTTTTTTCATAAGCTGCTTTAATTATCTTTTGCGGCCCTGTGGCAGCGAT
>JBCCAG010000683.1:0-2692 GCA_039814955.1 Cyanobacteria bacterium P01_A01_bin.135 | reverse complement strand
GCGCTTATCAATCAGCCTTCGATTGATGAATAGGTTTAGATCGTTTATCTGCAGCCTGCTTCGCGTCTTACTTCTAGCCATTACTTCATAAGGACTTCTCTATGACTGCCTTTCCTATTGATCTGAGCGCCTATAAGCGCATCACGCTTGACCCGAGCCAAACCACCCTCACTGATGACCAGCGGGAGGCCCTCAAGTCCAACATCGAGCTGTGCCGCGCTGCCATCGTCTTCTTTACGGCCACCGGCGCGGCCCATGGGGTGGGTGGGCACACGGGCGGCCCTTATGACACGGTGCCCGAGGTGATGATTTTGGATGCTCTGTTCAAGAGCCATGAAGACAAGTTCGTGCCCATTTTCTTTGATGAAGCCGGTCACCGGGTAGGCACCCAGTACCTGATGGCGACCTTGGATGGGGATCTGCCTGCCGAAAACCTGATGAGCTACCGCATGGCCCACTCCAAGCTGCCGGGTCACCCGGAGCTAGGGCTCACCCCCGGCGTCAAGTTCAGCTCCGGTCGCCTGGGTCACATGTGGCCCTACGTCAACGGTGTGGCTTTCGCCAACCCCGGCAAAACGGTGTTCTGTCTCGGCTCCGATGGCTCCCAGCAAGAAGGCGACGACGCGGAAGCGGCCCGCTTGGCCGTTGCCCAGCACCTGAACGTGAAGCTGCTGATCGACGACAACGACGTCACCATCGCTGGCCATCCCTCCAACTATCTACCTGGCTTTGATGTAGCCCGCACCCTAGAGGGCCACGGCCTAACGGTCATTAAAGGCGACGGCGAAGACATCGACGGGCTGTACAGCCGCATCTGCGAAGCCATCAACACCCCAGGCCCGATTGCGGTGATCAACAAGCGGCCCATGTGCCCCGGTATCGACGGTCTGGAGGGCTCTAACCACGGCCACGATGTAATTACCGTAGATGGCGCTATTAAGTACCTAGAATCTAAGGGCTACCAGGCCGCCGCCGACCACCTGAAGGGCATTAAAAAGCCCAAGAATGACTACGAGTTCATCGGCTCTGCCGGCATGGGCTCCAACCGCAACGTCTTTGGCGAGGCGATGGTGGAAGTGCTGGGGGGCATGAGCGAGATGGAGCGCAAGAACAGCGTTCTGGTGGTCGACAGTGACTTAGAGGGTTCCTGCGGCCTAGCGCAGATCCACAAAGCCCACCCCGAAATCTTTATCAGCGGCGGCATTATGGAGCGGGGCAACCTGGCGGCTGCCGCCGGCTTTGGCATGGAGAAGGGCAAGCAGGGGGTATTCGCCACTTTCAGCGCTTTCTTAGAGATGTGCATCTCGGAAATCACCATGGCGCGGCTCAACAAGTCCAACTTGCTGTGCCACTTCTCCCACTCGGGCATTGACGACATGGCAGACAACACCTGCCACTTCGGGCTGAATAATATGTACGCCGACGGCGGACTAGAGGACAGCTACCCCACCCGCCTCTACTTCCCGGCAGACGCTAATCAGATGCGGGCCTGCGTCAAGCGTATCTTTGGCGATGAGGGGCTCAGGTTCATCTTCTCCACCCGTGCCAAGGTGCCGATGCTGCTAGATGAGAGCGGCAACGAGCTATATGCGGGGGACTATACCTTTACCCCTGGCAAAGACGAAGTGGTGCGCGAGGGCACGGCGGGCTACATCGTCACCTACGGCGAGTCTCTGTACCGGGCGGTGGACGCCGTGGAGCGCCTGAAGCAAGAGGGCATTGACGTAGGCCTAATCAACAAGGCGACGCTGAACGTGGTGGACGAGGACATGCTCAAAAAGGTGGGCAGCTCGCCGTTTGTGCTGACGGTGGAGGCCTTTAACCGCCGCACGGGGCTGGGTAGCCGGTTTGGCTCTTGGCTGCTGGAGCGGGGCTATACTCCCAAGTTCGCCTACCTGGGTACCCACGAAGAGGGCTGCGGTGGCCTCTGGGAGCAGTTCCCTCACCAGGGCATTGACCCGACGGGGATTATGAAGAAGGTGAAGGAGCTGGTGGGCTAATTCGGCGATCGCCATATCTATCACTTCGTAGTCACTCCAGGTTGACTAGATAAGTTACCTACTAGAGGGGCGGGTTAAACCTGCCCCTTTTCCTTGACTGTGTGCAGGTTTGACTTTAACAGGCATATTGCAGGTTGGCTTTCGTGCGCATTGCTTTCTGGAGTCCGCGCTGAGCATAGAGTCTAGGTACCGTTCCTAGCACTCAACGGATGCTGCAGCACAAGGTGTTCGAAAAGAAGTTACTTATAAGGTTAATCGTGCTCAATGATACATTGTATCTTGATTATATCAGCGTACTTCTTAATCTTGTCTTTGTAAGGACTGACCTAAGATGACAGTGGACTAAGGGGATCTACTGAACGGCTTAACCTGAGCAACCCTTAAATACATGTCAATACAGAACAAACTGAGTAGGCTTATTCTCCCGCTCGCTATCTCCCCCTTTTTGATTGGTGGCAGCTACGCTGCTTGGAACTACCTCAGCCTGCAGCTGAATGGCTCAGACGTAACCCAGTCTATTGCCCAGCCGGAAACTCAGTTCTCTGACGTTGCGAGCGTGCCCATTGGAACATTCACCTACGGCGGTAGTACAACCTGGGCTCCCATTCGCAGTAAAATCGATCCGCTCATCCAAGCAGCTCATCCCGACTTTAAGCTGCAATATACTGAGGACGACCAAGCGTCTCCAGGGT
>JBCCAG010000003.1:0-19612 GCA_039814955.1 Cyanobacteria bacterium P01_A01_bin.135 | reverse complement strand
CATCAACAACACCTTGAAACAGTTTGAAGTTCAGGAGTTAGCATGCTCCGGCTCCAACGGCACCCTCCACCTCCCAAATCCGTACCTCGCGTAATTGAAAATTGCTACAAAGGCGACAAGGAGTGGATTTGGCTTGCTATCGACGACGAGAGCCGCGAGATTGTCGGCATTCATATCAGGGACTGCATCCGAGAGGGGGCGAAGGCACTATGGTGCTCCTCACCTGCTCTCTATCGTCAGTGTGCTGTCATCTACACTGATTTCTGGGAGGTCTGCGGGACAATGATTCCCAGAAAATGTCACTGGGCAGTGGGCAAGGGCGCGACAAAACAAATCACATAAGCGCTTCAGCCATACCTCGCATCAGCGGGTTTTGCGGCAGGTACGCAAGCCGCTGTTATTCTCAAAGAAGTTGGAGAACCAAGTTCTACTACCTAGGACCATACCGGTATACAATCAACGCTAAATTTCTGTAGAGGAAAAACTTTGAGATGACTGAAAGGAGCGCTGCGTTTCCGCAGGGTGGGCGCTAGGCCAATCGCACAGCATTGGCCGCATGCCAGTCCCGCAGTATTGGCACAGCATTAGTGCTTACGAACTACTTTGGACATTAATTGCTTAAAACTGGAAAAAGTGGCCAAAATCTTTCCGGAGAGGCTCAAACCCCTATTCTTTCGTAAAAATGGACATTAATTCCTTAAAGCTGACAAATAATTCCTTAATGTACATATGGAGAATAGGAGATTCGAACTCCTGACCTCTGCGGTGCGATCGCAGCGCTCTACCAGCTGAGCTAATTCCCCACGTTGTGCAATCATACCGCAGGCGGTGCGAATGTCCTGTGGCCATCCTTCGGGAACGCAGCTACCAGCTGAGCTAATTCCCCGCGCTATCGTCGCTCTTACCGCAGCTTACGACGTCGACGCCTCGCCCTCCCGCTGCGCCGATGCCTGCTTTGACCCCTCCTTCCCGTCAATACCCCCTAGCAATATCGCCACTCCCCGCGTCGCCTTAAACTGGCTGCAGATCACCACAATCGCCGCCGTCATCGGCACCCCGATAAACGCGCCTGGAATACCCCAGACCCAGCCCCAAAACACAATTGACACCAGTGCCACAAACGATGAGAGCTGCAGCGAATCCCCCTGCAGGCGGGGGTCCACGATATTACCCATAATCGCCTGCATCGTCGCCAAACCCATCAGCGTCGCGATCGCTATCGAAGGGCCATTAAATGCCAAAGCAATGATTGTGGGCGGCACCACCGCAATCAGCGAGCCAATGGTGGGAATAAAATTGAGGGCAAAGGCCAGCAGCCCCCACACCAGAGATAGCTCCACTCCCAAAATTGCGCACCACCCCCAAGTCAACAGGCCCGTCAGCAGGCTGGTAAAAGCCATGACATAGAGGAACTGCCTCAGCTTATAGCTGATAGCCGAAGTCGCGTTGATCAGTTTCTCCCCCACGCCCTCTGGAAAGGCTCGCTTCAGGCGGCCAGGGTACTGGCGCACCTCCATGAGCAGCAGCAGTAACATCGAGGTCACCAGCACAACTAAGCTGAGCACCGACAGTAAGGTTCTCAGCCCCCGCAAAGTGGGCCTAGCAACCTGCCCTGCCCCGCTCGACCCCGGCTCCAAAGATATAGAAAAGCCGTAGGAATTGATCCACTGCTGCAGAGCCTGCAGCAGCTCACGGCCCCGCTCGGTATACTCAGGAACTTTGGGCTCAATCAGCTCTAGGCTAATTTCTATAATCCCGAGGAAGGCCCCAAACACCGCCACCAGCAACGCGAGCACCAGGGCCAAGCTCAGCCAGCGAGGAAATCGCCGCTCAAGATACTGCTGCAGCGGACTGACGAGTACCGCAATCAGGATTGCAAACGCCAGTGGCAGCGTCAGCGGCTTTGACGCCTGCAGGGCGGCGATCGCCAAAATGACGGCAATGGAAACAACGGAGACATTGACAGGAGAGGTTTTCGTCACGGCAGTCGACCCACGCCTCTCAGCTGGCTGAGCCATCGAGCAGCCGGTTCCATAGGGGATAGGGCACCTCGGTTTTAGGCGCAATGTGATATTCACCGGGCTTACCGACATAGCGGTTTGCGGGTTGCTCCGTTGCCATAGCGATATTTCAAACTTACGATATGCCCATACCGTAAACCCGTACCTCCTCAGCGATCGCCCTCCATAGGAGTTAAACCGCTACCGGCGTCGAAACTTAAAGACGCCTAGCGGCAGCAGACTGGGGGGGAAAATCATCAGCAGCGGCAGGCTTTTGCCCAGGTGCTCTAGCATCGCCGCGTGGTGCCGACGATAGTTCGGTTTGCGCGGTTTAGCAATCGTGGAGGCGACCACCCCCTCTAGTGGGACCGCCCCCATTCGCAGCCATGCTTCTAGTTTGGGCGGCAGGTCCCGCACCAGCCGAGTTTGAATGCTGCTGGTAGACCAAGACTGCACGTAGCTAGAAGACAGAAAAGGTGCGTATAACTCAGCTTCTGGGGTCTGCTGCTTGATGAACGACAAACTGAGGCTGCGGACCAGGTTGCGCAGTGGCTCGGTCTCATTCCAGCGCCGCTCTCGCAGCAACCCATTTTGTACCAGGGCATAGTTGAGGTTGCGGGGGTCCCCCATGCTCAGGTGGGTAGCCCCAATCGCCGTTACTAAATAGCGGGACTCCATCTGGAAGTGGGTGTATGGCAGAAGCTGCTGGGAAACAGCGGGGGTAATGGGATCTTCGCTCGCCGATAAGATCAAGCTGGGGACCTGTACCTTGCTTAACCCGGTCTCACCAAAAATCCGGCCCATCAGCGGGTTGAGGGCGACAACTTGGGCAACTCTCGGATCTCGCAGGTCAGGGACGCTGGACAAGTCGACCGCGGCACACTGCAGCCAGTCGGCTGGGGAGAGCCCTAAAAGGCTGCGGCTCTTACAAAAGTCCACGAGGCCATCGAGGTCTAGGGTTGCCCCCGATAGCGCTAGGGCCGTGTAGCCTCCCAGCGAGTGACCGATGACCGTCACGTTCTCAACATCAAGCTGGTGTCGCAGTAGGGCAGAGTAGCGGTCTAAGCGGGAGAGCTCGTCTAGCAAAAAGCTGACGTCCTTAGGCCGGTCGATAAACTCCTGCATGGGTAGCAGGTCAGCCAGGCCGGCGGCCCCGGTCTCCCCGAGGGCCATGCGAGAAAGCCAGGTGATGTTGCTGCCGGGGTGCTCTAGGGCCGCGACGGTTAAACCATGGGACGCTAAATGACGGGCCAAATATCCTAGAAAGCGCCGGTCCGCAGCAAAGCCATGGGAGATGACCACCAGCGGTCCGTGGTGCTGGCGGCTCCAGTAGAGGTCTACGGGAATGGTTCGCTTTCGTTGGCGATCGCGGAAGGTGAGGGACTGCTGCCGGACGCGGGCGTAGCCTGGCTTCGAGGGGTCAAACGGGGTTTCTGGGATGGGACTGGCGTCGGTTAGCTCCTGCTCTAGTAGGGAGTTCAATGCATGGCTTTGCCAGTAGGGCAGGTTGAACTGAGAGGCCACGGCGATCGCTGAGGCGACGCTAACGGTGACGTCACTGGTGGGATAGGCTCTAAGAAAGGCAAGCAGGCTGATGCCCTGGGTCTGCTGAATCACTTGGCTCAAGGTCGCCTCGATCTCCGTCGGCGTACTGTCGGGCAGCACCGTGAGGAGAGTGCTCATCAGCTGCTGCCCCGAGGTAGACTGCACTAAGTCCTGCATTAGGACATCGCTCGCTTCTGGGGCGAGGGGAAGCGAGGTGGTTAGCGCCCGCCGTAGGCTATCGCTGAGCAGTGGGGCGTAGGGACGTAGGGCGGCAGTTAGGGTCCCTTGGTAGGCAAACTGCTCTAGATCCCGGATATTGACTGATTGCTCAATCGGGCCAAGGCTTAAATGGAGCCGGTCAGCCGCGATCGCTGGCAGCGCCGAAGTTGCCAGGATGGTGCCTACTGCGGCAGTCAAAAGACCGAGTGCTGCTTTAGCAATTCGGCGAGGCGGAGAAGCCGCCGCCCTAGGGAATTCCAGGCTGCTCGTCTGAGGGCCTCTAGAATGGCCAGCTTGAAGACTAGAACCCTGCGAAAAATCCCTAGATTGCACGGCAGCGTACTTCAACGGCAAGACCTGAGGGAATGAAACAATCTTCAAAAAGTGCTGGAGACGTGGAGTAGCGCTTAGGCCTTTCAACAGAGGAATACCTTTAAAACTCGGACTGCTAATCTAGACGCACAACCCCTATCAACCACGACCGCTGGGGAAGGGGTAACCCTACGCGTCTCGGGACTATGTCGAATCGCCCAGACCGTGCCATAAACCCACTGCGCGACCTTAGCAATAGGCAACGTCAGGAGTTGGCTCCCTTAACGGTGAATAGAAAGCTCAGGTATGCAAACGCCCTGATGTATCAAGGATATTTGCTATAGCCTAACTTACCCTTCCTAGCGCCATGGGCACCTTCAGGTTAAGGCAGCTAAAGTTTCATCAGCGAATGATACAAGGTTCGTCACGTTGGGCGGACTAGAGCGTGTTCAAATTGAGAAACTGTAGCTTAATAGGAGAAAGCTTCCGCTGGCGAACCGAGTCGAGGGTTAGTGGTTTCAGTTATTGTGGCGAAAGCGGACCGGTGCAGTTGTAGCCCCAGCCACAAAGCTCGCTATGAGTGGCGAGCTTTGCGCTACGTTTTATTACAGGCCAGGAACCTACGCCCCCACTGCCTCCTTCGCCGCGTACAGCACCTCAGCGGTAATCTCCTCGAAGCCCCGCTCCCGGGCGAACTTCTCCGTATTGCGCTTCACCTTGCCGCGCACAAAGCCCGGAATCTTGTTCAGCTCTGCTAAGCCGTCCTTGCTCCAGGACATATCCGAATCCGCCGACAGGGTCTTGGTGATGCTCTCCTTGGTGTCGTGGCCGCCGAAGATCTCCAGCAGGTGGTCCTCCATTCCTAGAGTAAAGGAGTTGTACACCAGGTCCACCACCTGGTTGGCCCCCTCATAGCCCAAGTAGGGGCGATAACCCACCGGGAAATCCTGAATGTGGATGGGGGCGGCAATGACGCCGCAGGGAATATTCAGCCGCTTGCCCACATGGCGCTCCATCTGGGTGCCAAAGATAGCGGCGGGTTCTAGGCGGGCGATCGCATCCCCAATTTCCGCGTTGTTCTCGCTAATCAAGATGTCGTCGCAGTACTCGGCCACCTGCTCCCGGAACCAGTCGGCGTCGTACTTGCAGTAGGTGCCTGCCAGCACCACATGGATACCCATCTCCCGCGCCAGAATTTTAGTGATGGCGGCGGCGTGGGTGTTGTCGCCGAATACCACGGCTTTTTTGCCCGTCAGGTTTTGGCAGTCGATGGAGCGGGAGAACCAGGCCGCTTGGGAGACGAAGCGGGTCTGCTCGTCGATGAAGGCTTCGTAATCGACGTCTGCACCCTGAGCGTTGAGCACCTTTTGAATCATGCGGATGCAGCGGGCCGTCTCCACAATGCCCATGGGAGTGATGTCCACATAGGGCATGTCGAACTCTGCTTTGAGGGCTCGGGCGGTCATCAAACCCAACTCCCGGTAGGGCACCAGGTTAAACCAGGCACGGGGCAGCGTTTTCAGCTCATGCACCGACGCCCCTTCGGGGATGACGGCGTTCACCTCAATACCCAAATCCCCCATCAGCTTTTTCAGCTCGGTGCAGTCATGGTTGTTGTGGAACCCCAGGGTGGAGACGCCAATAATATTCACCGAGGGGCGCTCGGTTTTTTGGGTGACCAGGTTACCCGCTTTGCGGGCCTTAGCCAGGTAGTATTCCACAATCTGCTGCAGGGTGCGGTCGGCGGCCTCCAGCTCGTTGACGCGGTAATGGTTCACATCCGCTAGCATCACGTCTGATTTGGCCTCTAGCTGGGCCCGCTGCACAAAGTTCTCCAGGTCTTCCTGCAGGATGCTGGAGGTGCAGGTGGGGGTGAGCACCACCATGTCAGGGGTGACTTCCTGATCTTTGCGGACAATGTTGTCCACCACCTTTTCTTGGGAGCCCCGGGCTAGAACATTGCGGTCTACAACGCTGGTGGTCACCGGGGTGTAGTCCCGCTCCCGTTCCAACATAGAGCGCATGACGTTGAAGTAGTCATCACCGATGGGTGCATGCATGATGGCATGCACGTTTTTAAACGAGCTGGCCACGCGCAGCGTGCCAATGTGCGCCGGTCCGGCGTACATCCAATAGGCTAATTTCATCTGTAGGAATTCCTCGCGGGTGAAATGGGTTTAGGACTGGTCCATCGCAGGCGAGGTGACTCCAATGCCCTCCATTGTGACAAACATGCGGGGGCGATCGCGGTTAGAAACAGAAATTTTTCGTTAAGTTTTGAAGCGGTTCAGGTGGTGCATCAGCGTTCTGAGGAAAAGATTTAATTCTGGGCCATGCTGAGCGGGAATTGTCAGGTTTAGGCAGGCTCGGTTGATTCGTCAGATTCCTGAGATGCCTTTACCCGGCGAATGGGCAAATTCGCAATCAGCGCCGTGACGCGCTGGTCGTTTTCTAACGAGAACTCGGTCTGCTCGGAGTCAATGTCCACATAGCGAGACACCACCTCTAAAATTTCCTGCCGCATCTTCTCCAGCGTGGCCGGAGGCAGGTCAGCGCGGTCGTGGGCCAAGACGAGCTGCAGCCGCCGTCGGGCTTCGCTACGGCTGGTTTGGGTGGTGCGGTTAAAGAGTTTGTCGAGCAGGTCAGTAATCATGGGTAGGGCATGGATAAAAGGTCAAAAGGCAAACATTTACCGCCGATATTCGCTACTGCCACTACCAAATAGACGCCGGATGCGAGCGAAGATATCATCGTGGGCCGCCATTAGGTCAAGGAAGGGGACATCTTTTCCGGTTAATCGCTGGGCGGCATTGGTGAAAGCGAGACCCGCCAAAGACAGTTTTTCAGAGAGCACCAGCGGCTCCCCACGGTTGGTTGACACAATCACCTGCTCGTCGTCAGGAATCACCCCCAGCAGCGGAATCGCTAAAATCTCTTGGACATCTTGAACCGACATCATGCGGTCAGTCTGCACCATGTCGGGCCGCAGCCGGTTGATGATTAGGCGCATGGTTTTGATGTCGTTGGCCTCCAGCAGGCCAATCACCCGGTCGGCGTCTCGCACTGCCGCTACTTCGGGGGTGGTAACGATGATAGCCTCTTTGGCTTCGACCACGGCGTTCTTAAAGCCCATCTCAATACCGGCAGGGCAGTCAATGAGCACAAACTCATACTGCTGGGCCACCTGCTTGACTAGCTCCGCCATCTGCTCAGTGGTGACCGCTTCTTTGGTGCGGTTTTGGGCGGCGGGCATTAGCGCTAGCTTGGGCTGACGCTTATCTTTTACCAGGGCCTGGTCTAAGCGGCAGTCCCCAGAAATGACCTCAATGGCGGTGTAGACGATGCGATTTTCCAGTCCTAGCAGCAGATCGAGGTTGCGCAGGCCAAAGTCAGCGTCGATCAGGGCCACAGAGTGACCCAGCTTGGCTAGGGCCATACCGAGGTTAGCGCTGCAGGTGGTCTTTCCAACGCCTCCTTTGCCGGAGGTGACAACGATGATGCGGCTCATAGCTCAATGGGGAAAGGTCTAGGGAAGATACAGAGAAATCAGCACAAGGCTCAGTTGAGGTACAAGCCTACCAGCAAATGCAGCCCCATAGAAGCACAAAGAGGATCACATTGGCCCAGCAGAGCAACTTAGGAGGAGCGGCTCAGCCGCGAGAAGTCCTGGGCGCGGACAATGCGAATGCCGCTGGCGGTGGCATGGGCCACTTCCGGGCAGTATTCGTCGGGTGGGGTTTCGGGCGATCGCGCCACGGCATCGGCAATCCGCAGCTGGGTCGCTTCCATCCGCAGGGCCATGATACGGCATTTGCGGTTGCCCGCGGCTCCGGCCTGGGCCACGCCCCGCAGCGTCCCCCAGACAATGACATCTCCATCGGCCACTACCGTTCCTCCGGGATTGACATCCCCAAGGACAATGACTGAGCCGGTATGGCGAACTTCCACCCCCGAGCGCACGGTGGTCTCTACGTAAAGCGCGTCTACCGGAGAGGCTCCCTGGTCAGCCTTAGTCTTTGAAGACAGGTGAGCTACCGACTCGTGCTGCTCCACCGAGTAGCCTGCCGTCGCTGCCGCTACGGCTGTTTGCCGGCGGCTGGTATACACCCGCTTTAAGAGGAGCTTCTCCTGAGAAAGGCTGTCGGCAATGCTCTGGAGCTGCCGCGTATCCAAGAGGCGATCGCCCGCCATCAGATGTACCGGTGTGTTGGCCTCCCAAAAGCGCTCAGCGGCGGCGAGGCGCTGCTTGAGCTGCTGCCAAACCTCATTCCAGTCAGCGGCCGTTTTATCCTCGGGGGGCAGCAGCAGCAGCAGTCGACCATCCTTGCGCTTGAAGCGCACTTGGGGCGCGGTCGCGGCGTCTTGAACTAAGGTCGGTGTTGTGGAGGAGTCAGACGTCATTGAGTCTAAGAATCGCGAGGGCAGGGGAACTTAAAATAGGTGCAATGCTATGTTAGGACATTTGCTCACCGTATCGCCTGTCCGGTGCTGAACCTTGGTCTGTTAAATAAGGGCCACCGCATCGTCGTGGTTTTTCTCAACGAGGGCAGTGATGCGTTTAACGCCCTGCTGAACAAAGTGGTCCTCTATTTGGTTAACCAGTACTGCCGCAACGCCGCGCCGCCGATACTGGGGATGAACCGCCAGCCGGTAGAGGTCGCCCCGCCAACCGTCAAAGCCACCAAAAAAGGATACCGTTGACATCTTGGCGATCGTCTGGCCGAATCGCAATGCCGTCTACAGTGGGGCGGGACATTTATCAGCCCCAGGAAACATTTTGCGGCATGCCCCGTCTTGGTAGGTGTACTGCGCAAAATGCTGGAAAAACCACCGAAATGGTAAAAAAGGGCTTGTTATGGCTAACAATCTCTAGATTAGGTTCCACCGGTATTTTGTGCGGCTTAGCATCTACATCACGCAGTACCACTCTAGAGTAGACGAGCTTTTCTGCCCGATTGGGTCAATAGAGCTAGGCACAAGACTGAGCTGACGTTTAGAGCCATCGCGACGAGCTTCTCGCAGAAAACCGCTCAATCTAAGCAAGGTTTATTTATAGCCTAGACCCAACTTCTGACACCGCGATCGTCATCTTCAAGCGATCTTCTCCGCTGCCATAGCAAAGCAGCGCGACAGTCTTTGCATCAACCACACCTCAAGTGAGCGCTAGCTGTAGACGCTGGCGTCCCATTTCTGCTTGCCACTGGGCTGTCCCAATGGTTTAGGTTACCCGCCACATCATCCAACAGCCCCAGAGCTGCAAGGCTCTGATAGCTCCGCTATGCAAGCGCTGCAACACCACGTATTAAGGACTCTTCACGCTAATGAATATGCAAGCTCATCATTCCTCAGGCCACACCGATCCTGCTAAGCATAAGGAGCATATGGCGGTAATGGACCTGGTGAAGCACGGTGATGCCACCCATGTGGCCGTGAAAAGCGGCAACTGGTCCGATGCCAGCACCTGGAGCAATGGCCGCGTGCCAGGGGACGGAGCCAAGGTTTTGATCGGCGATGGCTTCAAGGTCGCCTACAACGTTGAGAGCGAGGCTCGCCTAAAGACCATCCGCGTCGACGGCCAGCTCGACTTCGCCACCCAGCAAAACACCAAGATGGTGATCGATACCTTTGTGGTGGCTCCCGAAGGCAAGCTGACGATTGGCACCAAAAACAACCCGGTAGCAGGCAACGTCAATACCGAAATTTGGATCGCCGACAACGGCAAGATCGACCGCGGCTGGGACCCGACTCAAGTCAGCCGCGGCATTATCTCCCACGGTGAGGTGGAGATTTACGGACAAAACAAAACCACCTACGCCAAGCTCTCCCAAGACGCCATGGCCGGAGACCAGGAGCTGGTCTTAGCAGAAGCGCCGAAGAACTGGAAAGTGGGAGACTCTCTGGTGCTCACAGGGACTGAGCGCGTTCCCGACAAGTGGAACTCCCAGAAAAAAGAGATGGAGTGGCAGGGCACCCAGGATGAGGAGGTGACCATCAAGGCTATCAACGGCAACCGGGTTACCTTGGATCGGCCCCTAACCTACGACCACGACACCCCTCGCGGTGACCTGAAGGCCTACCTCACGAACTTTAGCCGCAACGTCACCGTCGCCAGCGAAAACGCCGACAGTCTGCCCGCTAATCAGCGGGGCCACGTGATGTTCATGCACTCGGACGACGTGGACGTGCGCTACGCCGAGTTCCGCGAGCTGGGCCGCAGCGACAAATCAGAGCTGTTTGATGATTTCCGCGTTAGCGGCAACGGCGATCGCATCATGAATGGCGACACGCCCCAAGCCGGGGCCGCCAATAATATCCGGGGCCGCTACGCCGTGCATTTCCACCGCAGCGGCGACGACAAGAGCGGCGAACCGGCCCGGGCGGTGGGCAACGCCGTCTGGGGGTCTCCCGGCTGGGGCTTCGTCAACCACGACAGCTACGTGGTGATGGAAGACAACGCCGCCTATGACGTGTTTGGCTCCGCCTTTGTCACCGAGACCGGCAACGAAACTGGGGCGATGCGCAACAATATTGCCATTAAGTCCGAAGGCTCCACCTCTATTTCCAAGGACCTAAAGCGCGCCAAGAACCACGACATCGGCCACAACGGCGTCGGCTTCTGGTTCCAAGGGCGACTTGTCGATAACGAGGGCAACATTGCGGCGGGCCAGCGCCATGCGGGGACTGTGTACCTGCTGCGGGGGGAAGACCAGGCGGATGTGAGCAGCCAAAACCTCGACTTCCCGGAAACCATCCGCTACCTCGACTCAACCTACAACGACAAACCCCACATTGAAAGCTTCAAAGACCATGAGGTGTTTGCCAGCAATAAAGGATTAGAGGTAATCAAAGCCAACCCGCGCCAGGGGCACGACGCCCGCAGCGTCATCGACGGTCTCAAGGCCTGGGAGGTACGCACCGGTACCCATCTGGAATACACCAGTAAGTACACGCTGAAGAACCTGGATCTGATTGGCGCCGAGGGAGACACTAACACCGGCATCAGCTTCGGCAACAACGCCGACGATATGGTGGTCAACGGCGCTAAAGTTAGGGGGTTTGGCCGCGGCCTTAAAACCACCAAGCACCACACCTTCGCCAACATCAAGGACTGGGGCTACTACTTTGTCGATACAGATATCGAGGGTAGCAAGGTCAACGTCAACGGCGATCGCTTCCTCTCCAGCGGTGACCTGAAGCAGGGCCAGCTGGATCTAAAGCTGAACGGCAACACCGACTTCCACTTCAATGGCGGTGAAACCATTGAAATCAACGGCACCAAGACAGATAGCCTGGGCTCAGTAGGCTACTGGACCGGCAGCGACTCCTATAAAATTAGCGGCTCTGGCATGCGTAATCGTGTTCGCCAAGGCTACTACACCGACAAAAACGGCACCCCCTTCATCACTATCGAAGAGCGGATTGCAGACCGCGCCACTGGGGAAACCCGCAAGCTGCAGTATGCGGTCACCATCGACGACGGCCTGATGAGCGGCGCTCCCAAGCTGGGAACTTACGACGGCACGGTGGAGCGAGGTCTGGTTTCTGGTTCCTTAAAAGCCTTTGTGGATAGTCACTCTGGTTCTGGAGATGACCATAGCGGCGACCATGGCAGCAATCACGGCGGTGATCACAGTAGTGGTGATCAGGGTAGCGGCGACCATGGCGGCGGTGACATGGACAACCATGACGGCATGGACATGGGCGACGACGGCCAAGATAATCAGGGCGACATGGGCGATGACCAAGGTGACAGTGGCCAGGGTGATGACCAGAGCGGTGATCACGGTGGCGACCACGGCGGCGACGACATGGATAACCATGGCGGCAATGATATGGGCGATGACAGCCAAGACAATCAGGGCGGCATGGACGATGACCAGGGTGACAGCGGCCAGGGTGATGACCAGAGTGGCGATCATGGTGGCGAGCACGATGGCGACCAGAGCGGTGATCACGGTGGCGAGCACGATGGCGACCAGAGTGGTGATCACGGTGGCGATGATATGGACAACCACGGTGGCGATGATATGGGCGACCCCGGCGATATGGGCGGCGACTCGGGGGACAATCCCCAGCCCGATGCTGGCCCGGCCCCTGACAGCTCCGGCAGTGGAGACACCCCCAGCACGCCCGCTGGCAGCCCCATCCGCATCGAAGCCGAAGATATGACCCTGGACGGCTACCGCATTGAGGGCAACGGCGGTGCGTCTGGGCAGGAGGTGATCAGCTTCATCCGCGGCAACGAGAACGAGAGCGGTAGCGCCACTACCACGTTCAACGGCGCGGCGGGCACCTACGAAGTTAAGGTGGCCTACGTAGATGAAACCGATGGTCAAGGCTCCCTAGAGGTGAAGCACAATGACAAGTCTGTCGAGACCTGGCAGCTTGACCAGAACCTAGGGGCGTCCTACATCACTGACAGCACCCGCACCCAGCGCACCCTGGGCGATCGCATCTCCCTTAGCCCGGGCGATCGCCTCCAGGTGGTGGGTCAAGAGCAAGCCAATGAGCATGCTCGGGTGGACTACGTGGAGCTGATTCCGGTGACCATCGGCGGCGACAGCCCTACCCCTGACCCCACCCCTGACCAAGGGGGAACGGGCGGTGATGCCCCTGACCCAACGGGGGATTCCAGCGACGGCGGGGTTATCGGGGGTGCCAGCGGCGGTGCGGATACGCCGGGAGCCGACCCCGCACCGGTTCCTACACCTGATTCTGGGGATTCTGGCTCAGGGGATTCTGGCTCAGATAATTCCGATGCGGGTGGCTCCGGCGGTGACCAGCCCGTCCCCGACCCCATGCGTTTAGAAGCCGAGGATATGTCTTTGGAGGGCTACCGCATCGAGCAGAACGGTACCTTCTCCGAGGGCAAAGCCATCAGCTTGGTCGGCGGGCAGGCTAACGAGACCGCCAGCGCTAGCGCCACCTTCGATGGGGCAGCTGGGACCTACGATGTGGTGATCGCCTACACCGATGAGACCGACGGCGAGGCCACCTTAGAAGCTAAGCTCAATGGCCAGACCCTGAGCCAGTGGCAGCTTGACCAAGACCTGGGGGATAGCTACATCAGCAGCGGCAACCAGGTACAGCGCATCCTCGCCGAAGGGATTGAGCTGAAGTCGGGCGATCGCTTGGAGCTGATGGCACAGGAGCAGGGCAGTGAGCATGCCCGGGTGGACTACGTTGAATTTGTGCCCGTAGCAAGCGCTGGGGCCTCTACCGATTCCACCGGTGATACGACACCCCCCGCGCCAGCGCCAGCCCCCCAGCCAACCGCAACCACCGTTCTATCGACTCCGGTGACCCTGAAGGGCTCTGAGTGGAAGACCACCGCCATTGACTACCAGGTGACCCCTAACACCATGATGCAGCTGGAATTCCGCAGCGATGCCGAAGGCGCTATCCACGCCATCGGGCTGGATGACAATGCTCTGGTGGAAGCAACCGATAGCGGCGAGCTGGTGCAGCTCTCTGGCACTGAGAGCTGGGGCGCGGGCGACTTCGACTACGTCACCAGCTCCGGCTGGCAGACCTACGAAATCCCCATTGGTCAGTTTGCCAGCAGCGATGCGGCTTACCTATCCCTCCTGTCTGTTGATGGCGACTCTACAAATGGCGACGGTGGGGAAGCGATGAGCGACTTCCGCAACGTACGGCTATACGAGTCGCTAGGCAACGGCAGCGACCCCATGACCAGCGACCCGATGGCGACAGACCCGATGGCGGACCAGTCTCCTCTAGCGGCGATCGCCCCTGAGCCAATGGCCGCATAAGTAGTCACCCTAATCGCCATCGCCGCAGAACGCTGTGGGGGATGGCGCACCGCAACGGCCGTTTTGGATCTAATCCCGAAATGGTCTGAAAGCCAAGTGACAAAGCTAAAAAAACAGGAGGGGCGTAATGCCTCTCCTGTTTTTTTAGATGATAAAGCTATCCTCGCCTTGGGCAGCTTGCCGACTGCGAGCGTCGTAGTACAAATCTTCCAAGGAGATGCTGTGTAGGGCGTCGTTGAGAGTTTGATGGAGGCGCTGCCACAATCGCTGGGTCACCCAATCCTCTGGCTGCTCGGAGAGTTCGGATTGGGTAAAAGGAGGGTCGATAGATTCCCCCACCGCCTGCAATATTTGTCCAAGAAAGATATCACCAGGCGATCGCTTAAGTTGATAGCCTCCTTGGGATCCTCTAACGGAAATCACCAGGTTATTGCGCCGTAGCTGAATCAAAAGTTTTTCCAAATAGGGAGCGGGAATGCTCTGTCTCCGGGCGATCGCACTAACTGAGGCTGGGCCATAATTTGGCTGTAAGCTCAAGTCTAACAATGCTTTAACGCTGTAGTGGCCGCGAGTTGTTAACTTCATTGACAGAAAGTCTTCCATCGATTATCACTTTAATGTTGCACATTAACCGTGCAAATGATTAAGTAATCGGGTAGTATAGACGCCAGTAAACGTCGTGACTCTGCTAGCGCAATTGCTAAAATAAATCTGTAGGCACATTTCGCTTAAACGATGTAGTCTGATAAGTCCATTTTGTTTAAACGCTGGGTTTGCTGTTGTGCTGACTTTAGGACACTCCGCAGCCTGCATTCTCAAAAAGCTTACCGGTACGCATGAACTATGCGTTGATCCGCGCTGGCGCGGCCCTCAATGTAAGCAGTGCGTTTACTAGCTGAACTTGTGATCAACCCTGTTGGATAACTGAAGAATATTAATGGCTAAGAACAATAAAGATCCCCTTGTCGGCGAGGCCCTGTTGGACAAGGTGAAGGACTTGGGCGACCTAACCAAGGAGCAAAAGGCGAAAGCCTGCGGCTACTTTACGATCACGAAGAGCGGCGTTGAACGGGTCAACATGATGCGGTTCTTGAACGCTCTAATCGATGCTGAAGGCATCGAATTAGACGGCAGGCAGAGTAAAAATGGGCGAGGCGGACGCAGCGCCAGCTACCGGATTACGGTGCAGTCTAATGGCAATCTGCTAATTGGCTCGGCATATACCAAGCAAATGGACCTGCAACCAGGGGATGAATTTGAAATCTCCCTGGGACGCAAGCACATTCACCTGAAGCATGTTGGTGAAGATGATGCTGAGTAATCGCACCAGGTAAGCTGCAGCAGTTTTTAATTGCGTGAGGTGCAGATTTAGGGATGGCGGCGCAGCGCGCCCCGCCCCCGGTCCTTCACCAGCATGAAAAATGCTGTATCTAGGCTAAGTACGTACCCACAATTAAACGACAGAATCAAATGACAGTAGGAGTGCCCCCGGCAGAGGGCGATCCTGCTGTCAGCTGCGTTTGCTTACGGCATTCTACTGATAACGTGAGGGCTGATTCCTTGGGGTTGCTACAGTGGGTTACAACTGGTTTGTAGCGAGTTTTCGCTGCCGGGTCTCTACCGATACGCCGCCCCTATGGACTCATCTAATTCTGTTGGCCCTGTTCCGGCATCGCAAAAGCCACCCACAGCTGGCGCTCGGAGCCAAAGTGGGCCCAGCAAGCTGTTAAAGCGAGGGCTCTCGGCACTAGCGGCGGGAAACCCTGCCTCGGCGATCGCCCTGCTAGAGGCGGCGCTAGAGCAGAATTCCTCTCCCGATTTAGCTGAGCGGGCCCGCGTCGGGTTGGTGAGAGCCCATCAGCGTCAAGGTAACGTAACTCAGGCCATTGGCTACTGCGAGCCCCTGATTCACTCCCCTAGCGATCGCACCCGCCGGTGGGCTAGCCGCGCCCTATCAGCTCTGCGCACCGCGTCAGGAGCACCTGCCCCTCCAGAAGAGCAGTCGACTCAAGGGCGAAGCTCCCCCCAGCCCTCGGCAAGCAACGAGGATAGCGGCTTTGCGCCTACCGGCTTTGTACCCCTGGAGTCAACCCAGTCTGCCTCACCGCTGGAGGTGGCCCTCCAAGCTCCAGCACAGCCCCCACCCAACGTAAATCAAAGCGGCGTAAATCAAAGCGGCGTCAATCAAACCCCAAGGCCCGCTGCTGCCAGTCAGCCCCTGGAGCAGGCCAATCCCGCCAGGCCAGGCGGGCCGGCGGGCCGACGACGTGACTTTGACTTGCCCTGGCGGCAGACCGCGGCGGCACAGCGCTGGGACCCCCTACCGGTGCGCGGATTTGAGGCAGGAATTTGCCTATGGACTGTGGCTAGCTTAGTGGCGATCGCAAGTGGGCTGCTGCAGGTGGCTATGGCCTTGGGCAATCCTGTTCGCCGCTTTGTTGACCAGTTTGTATACGTTAGCCGGTGGCGATTTCTGGAGGAGCACCCTATCCTGATCGTCGTGATGGGGATAGCACTGCTGTGGGGGCTGTCTCCCTGGCTGCTGCAGCTGGTTCTGCAGCGAGGGGGGGCAACGCGACTATCATTCCAACAGGCAACCCAGCGATCGCGGCTGAGTCCCGCCGCCGCCAAGCTTTTAGCCGCACAGCCCCATCCACCGAATCTGTACGCCCTGCCCCTGCGCGTCCCGCTAATCTTTAGCTTTGGTCTGCACCCCCGGCTGTCCTGGCTGGTGATTAGCGACGGGGTCTACCAGCTTGAGGCGGACCAAGTGACGGCCCTGATGGCAGCGGCGATCGCGCAACTGCGCTCTCCCCTCACCGCCTGCCTGACTCTGACGGTGGCAGCGGAGCAGCTTTTTTACAGCCTGTATCGCGTGCTTGCCGGCTGGGGCAATCGGCAGTCTGTGGCCCCGCTGCGGGGGCTAGCGGCAGCGCTGTCGTCTTTGGCCTACGGACTGTTTTGGCTGTTCCGCTGGCCCAGCCTGTGGGGCGGGCGCTGGCGGCAGCGGCAGGGGGACCGCCTGGCGGTGAGTCAAACTGGCGACCCCAACAGCTACGCCCGGACACTGGTTACCCTGGCGGCGGCGCTGGCAAACGCCCGTCGCCGCGACCCCGCACTGGGGATATGGCTGCAGGGATGGGCTTCCTTGCTGCCCGTTAGCCCCGAAGCATCCCTGCCCCTGGGCGAGCTGATTAAGCGCCCTATGGCCGAAGCAGAATTCTACCTGGCGCTGCAGCAGCGCCTGCAGTGGTCCTGTCCGCCCCGCTACCGCCCCTGGCTCACCCTCAACCAGACCCACCCGCCGCTAGCAGACCGGCTGCGATCGCTAATGGCCGTTGCCCAGCGGTGGCGGCTTCCCCCCGAAATTCCTGAAGTGTTGGACAGCTCTAGCAACCCGCCGGGCACTCGTCCCCTCTCCTCCCGGGACATGCTGCTGCAAACTGCCCCCTACTGGGGGCCGCTGCTGGGGGCGAGCCTGGCGCTGTTATTGTGGAGCATTGGCGGTGTGATGGGGCGGCAGAGCGTTCTGGGCTGGCTGTGGGGCGATCGCGCCATCCTGTATGGCCTGGTTGCCATGGGGCTGAGCATGGGGCTACTGGTGCGGGTAAACCGCTACTTCCCGGAGGCCAACCGCCTGCCTACCGCCGCACCGGAGTCAGACCTAATGGCGCTATGTACCAGCCGCGCGGCCCCAGTGCAGGCTGTGCCAATAACCCTCCAGGGACGGCTGCTAGGACGTCCTGGCCTGCTGAATGCCCTCAACCAGGATCTGCTGCTGGATACGGAAGAGGGGCTCATCCGAATCCGCTTTACCTCATTCCTTGGGCCAGCGGGCAACCTGTTCCTTGGGCAGCCCCCCCACCGCCTGCTGGGCCATCGGGTGACGGTGACCGGCTGGTTTCACCGGGGGGCCACCGCCTGGGTAGACGCTAGCCGCCTCCAGGGCGATCGCGGCGCTAGTGCGGCCCACCACCCCGAGTGGGTGACCCTGCTGGCGGTGGGGCTGGCGCTATGGGGCGCTTGGACCATCTACCAAGGCGGCGCTTAAATGCAACCGCTATCTGCACTGGAAAGCCGCCTCAGCAAAGCCCAGCTGCTGCAGCCTGATGTCCCCTTCTCCCCGCGATCGCTGCCGATGTTCTACGGCTGGGTAATCTTGGCGGCCACCTCCCTAGGGGTACTGATGAGCATTCCAGGGCAGACGGCTGGGGTAAGCGTCTTCACCGACGACTTGATTGCGGCGACGGGGCTCTCCCGGCTCACCCTCAGCAACGCTTATCTGGTGGGCACCATCACCAGCGGACTGCTGTTGCCCTTTGGGGGAGTATTTATCGACCGGTTTGGGGCGCGGCCGGTGGTGGTGGCATCGTCTCTGTGGCTGGGGGCCACGCTGATATACCTCAGCTTTAGCGATCGCCTCGCCGCTTGGCTGGGCCAGGTGCTGCCTGTTAACGTCCTGGCCATTAGCTTTGTGACCTTGTGCTTCGGCTTTGTCAACCTGCGGTTCAGCGGCCAGGGCATGCTGACCCTAGTAAGCCGCACCACCCTGGGCAAGTGGTTTAACCGCCGCCGAGGGCTGGCCTCCGGCGTGGCGGGGCTGTTCGCTTCCTTTGGCTTTTCGGCCGCGCCGCTGCTGCTCAGCCTCACCATCGATGCCCTAGGCTGGCGGGGGGCATGGCGATGCCTGGCGGTGCTGGTGGGGGTGGGGATGAGTCTGTTGGGCTGGCTGCTTTACCGCGACAACCCGGAGGAGTGCGGCCTGGTAATGGATGGCGAAATGCCCGACGCGCCAGTGCCAGGGGCGATCGCGGGCCCGCCGATAGCGGTGGCCGACAAGGCCGGGGATACCTCTGGGCTACAAGCCGATACTAGCCCTCCCATCAGCGTAATCACAGACGAAGCTCCCCGAGACTTCACCCGCTCCCAAGCCCTGCGTACTCTGGCTTTCTGGGCCGCGACCCTGGCCTTGGCCTCCCAGGCCCTCAGCGTCACGGGCATTACCTTTCACATTGTGGATATTGGGGCAGCGGCGGGGCTGCCAGAAAAGCAGGTGGTGGCGCTGTTTTTGCCCATTGCCGGGGTGTCAACCCTGGTGGGCTGGCTAGTGGGCATTGCCTCCGACCGGGTGGCGCTGCAGCGGCTGTTCTTGACCATGATGGTGCTGGAAGCGGCGGGAATTCTGGGGATGGCCCACCTGGAAAGCCTGCCCCTGCGCCTGGTAGCGATCGCCGGGTTGGGCTGCAGCGGCGGCTGCTTCGGCACCCTATCCACTGTTACTATGCCCCGCTACTTTGGCCGGCGGCACCTGGGGGCGATCGCGGGGGTGGAGATGATGACCTTGGTGATCGCTAGCGCCATAGGCCCCTCGCTGCTGGCTCTGTTTGATTCGCTGTTTGGCAGCTACCGGCTGGGGCTGTATGTCTGTGCGGCGCTGCCGCTGGTGATTGTGGTGTTGCTAGTGCCCATGGAGAATCCCCAGTCGTAGGGACATGGCACTGCCATGTCCCTACAAAATCTATAATCCCAGAATCAGGTTAGGTCTTGTAACCGGCTGCTTGGGGGCAGGCCCCCAAACCCCCACTGGGGGACGGAATGCCTCCCCCAGCCCCCCTGCATATGGCGTTGTACTCATTGCTTTAATTGGCTAGTTTTTGGAAGCAAAGTAGACGTAGCCACTGGGCTAGTGCAATAAACTTCCTTACCGAGGTGCTTTCTGAGCTGCTCCGTAGGCGTGAGGTTCAGCGGTGGCTGCCTCCACTG
>JBCCAG010000761.1:0-2329 GCA_039814955.1 Cyanobacteria bacterium P01_A01_bin.135 | reverse complement strand
CGGCGTGTCTAAGGGGAGGAGCTATAGCCTGGAACTCTAGCACATTCAGGTCTTCATGAGAATGAAATAGCCCTGCTCAACCGCCTAGTCCAGGGCCGCGATCGCCGACTTCAAACTCTCAACCGCCGAGTTCAAAACCGCAAGCATCAGCAAAACCACCACTACTTCCCATGGCACTGCTTAAACTTCCTCCCACTCCCACACCAGCAGGGCTCATTGCGCCCAGTCCGTAGCGGCGGCAGCACCTCCCCCTGCAGATAAAACCAGCGCCCCCGCTGCTGCCGAAACTGCGATCGCTCATGCAGTTGCCCCACCTGACCCCCCTCCCAGTACAGCGCCACAAACTCCACCACCCCAGCCTTATCCTCCGGCTGTCCCTGCTGCGCCTTCAGCACCGTCAGCCCCAGCCAGGTAACCCGGCCCACATTGCCAGCGATCGCCTGACGGCTATCCGGGGCGCGGTGCAGCGGGTGGTGGGTGGTCAGCAGGTAGTCTACATTGCCCAAGCAGTAGGCCGTATAGCGCGATCGCATTAGCGCCTCCGCTGTCGGGGCGCAAAGGTTAAGGAGATAGGGCCTGCAGCAGTCCGCCAAAGTCTTCCCGCTGCCACAGGGGCATGCTGCCGCTGCATTTGGTTGCGCCACTGCCCCCCCTTCAAAGCGAGTCTAGAATGTCTGACTCCGCAATGCGATCGCCCACCACGCCCGCATCTACGCCCCGCAGCACTGCCAGCACTTGGTCCCCCAGCGTGACGAGGGCACTGCGTCCCCGCTGAACCACATCAATCTCCCCCAGACCAATATCCTCATCCAGCACCAGCCGATCCCGCCGCTTGAAATCGCGGATGGTGAGCCGGCCCTCGTCATCTAGCACAAAGAAGTCTCGCCCCAGTCCGCCCGTAGCGGTGTTGCGTCCCGGACCACCGTCTAAAATGTCCTGGCCACCATTGCCCCACAGTCGGTCAGCCCCGTCTCCCCCCAGCAGCAGGTCGCGGCCTCGCCCGCCCTTTAGCCAATCACGGCCTATATCTCCCACCAAGATATCGTTGCCAGCCAGTCCGCTGATGATGTCAGCAGCAGCGCCCCCCAGCAGTAGGTTAACGGCTACGGTGCCAATCAGTCGCTGGTTTCCAGGGGTAGCCACTTGGGCCAGGTCGACATCCTCCAGCCGGTCCACCAAGCCCCCGGCAAACCCGCCCAGGTCGTCCACCACATCTACGACAAAGTCCGGCAGGTCGAAGCCTGGTAGGTCAAAGTTGGGTAGGTCAAGGCTGGGTAGGTTAAAATCCAGCTCGATGTCGTCCACTGCCTCAGCAATATCATCCAAAAAGCCAAATGCCATAGTCCTCCTGCGGTCCGCTACTTTGTTGGCCTACTCAGCTACCAATGGTATAGCAGTCGCCACAAAGCTTTGTGCGCGACTGCGTGCCACTTGGCTCCGCAACGTGCCACTTCAGCACCACAATTGTTCTGAGCAAAGTGGCCAAAGCTATATGTCTAGAACCTTCACCAAGAAGCCAAACTTATCAGCAATCTCCTCGATAATTTTAGCTGTTGGCTTACCAGCTCCGTGACCCGCCTTGGTCTCAATACGAATTAGAACGGGCTCCTTGCCGCCGTGGGCCTGCTGCAGCGCCGCCGCAAACTTGAAGCTATGGGCGGGCACCACCCGGTCATCATGGTCGGCGGTGGTGATCAGGGTAGCGGGGTAAGCCGTTTGGTCCTTGAGGTTGTGGTATGGCGAATAGGCATATAGCACCTCAAAGGCCTCCGGCTCCTCTGGGTCGCCGTACTCCGACATCCAGGCCCAGCCGATGGTGAACTTGTGGAAGCGCAGCATATCCATCACCCCCACCGCTGGCAGCGCTGCCGCAAACAGGTCAGGCCGCTGAATCATACAGGCCCCCACCAACAGCCCGCCGTTGCTGCCGCCAGAAATCGCCAGCTTAGCCGGGGTGGTGTAGCCGTTCTCCACTAGCCACTCCGCCGCCGCAATAAAGTCGTCAAACACGTTTTGCTTTTGGGCCATCATGCCCGCCTGGTGCCAGGCTTCACCGTACTCCCCTCCACCCCGCAAATTTGGCACCGCATAGACGCCTCCTAGCTCCATCCACACTAGGTTGCTCACCGAAAAGAAGGGAGGCAGAGAGACATTGAAGCCGCCGTAGCCGTACAGCAGGGTGGGGTTATTGCCGTCTAGGACCAGCCCCTTCTTGTGGGTGATGAACATCGGCACTTGGGTGCCGTCGCGGCTGGGGTAAAACACCTGGGTGGTGACGAAGCTTTCGGGGTCAAAGTCTACCTGGGGCTGGCGAAATAGGGTGCTTTTG
>JBCCAG010000467.1:0-3880 GCA_039814955.1 Cyanobacteria bacterium P01_A01_bin.135 | reverse complement strand
TTGCGCCCCACCCCATGGCCGGTAAACTCTTCGACGATCTTAAAGCCCTGGCTCTCGGCGTAGTCCTGAACAGCCCCGGCAATATCTAATAGGTGAGCCCCAGCCTTGACCTGCGCAATCCCCTTGTACAAAGTGTCCTCTGCCGCCTGAATCAGCCGCGCGGCGGCTGGCTTTACCTTGCCAACGCCGATGGTAATGCAGGAGTCGCCGTGGAAGCCGTCGTAGTACGCCCCGGTATCTACCTTAAGGACATCCCCGGCGCGGATCACCTTTTTGGCATTGGGGATGCCATGGACCACTTCATCGTTGAGGCAGGCACAGATAGACCCGGGAAAGCCATAATAGCCCTTAAAGCTAGGGGTGGCCCCCATGTCTCGAATCCTGGCTTCGGCGTAGGCGTCCAGATCTAGGGTGGTCATCCCCGGTTCTACGCTTACGGCAATCTCCTTGAGCACCGTCGCAACGATGCGTGCGGCCCGGCGCATGGTCGCGATTTCAGCGTCAGACTTGATCACCCCTCGGCGGCTGCGCGACAGGCGCGGCAGGCTCAAGGGAGTGGGCAGTAAATTCGTCAGAAAATTCATGGGTCGGGGCGCTAATCTATAGGCAGGGCAAGCAGAGCAGCTCATCTAAAGGTATCATTTCTCATCGGCGATCGCCTTGGAAGCGACGACCAGTGGCAAGGCACCGCCAAGCTAGGTTGGGTCGGCGATGTCTCGAAATATAGTTCCGCTATGGGCACATTTGCGGAGCGCCTACGTCTACTACTTTGCAAATACCGCTTACTAGCGTTGCATTCATTGCATTGAAGGAATCAGGAGTTAACCATGCTACCAGTCACTGAGCCCGGACCCATCTCATCTGCTGCCCTTCCTGGGGTGCTAGAGCCAGATCCTCTAGTGACCACTTCTGCCCTAGAGACCCTAACGGCTATTCTTCCCGAGTCGCTATCTGAAGCTGACCTGACCACATTCGCCACCGACTTGACGGGTAGCGTAACCTTCACCGAGGGCACCGTTAGCCTGGCGCTGACAGCCCCCGGAGAGCCCGTCACTGAGAGCTTTGATATCGTCAGTGAGCTAGAGGCCCTGACTGACCTAGTCACCGGGATTTCAGCCACGGTGGGCCTGGAGGACGGCGACCTAGCTCTCACCGGTACGGCAGATGAGGAGCCCCTCACCGGCGCGTTGGACCTGAGCGAATTCACCGAGACGGTGATTCTGCCGCTGTTCTCCGACATTGAGGGGGAGCTGACCATCGACGGGGGCGTGATTGATATCGATCTGGGCGACATTGTGGGAGAGCTGAGCCTTTTAGACGGTGCTCTGACCGTTGATCTAGATACCCCATTCGGCGCTATTGAAGAAGCGATCGCCTTTGACGAGGACACCGAGTTTACCGTGCCCTTTGGGGAGACCTCGGCCACCATTGACCTCTTTGCTGGCAACGTCACCCTGACCTCTGAAGACCCTGCAGTAGAGCCCCTTGAGCTAAACTTTACCGACATTCCCCTAACCCTTGCGATCGACGATGGGCTAGCTACCGTTGAGGTGCCCGGTCTAGGCAGCCTTGGCGAGCCGTTTGATGTAGAGCAACTGCTGAGCGAGCTGCTGACACCGGTGGTCTCTGAGCTAGACGGGGAGTTTACCTTGGCCGATGGCGTACTGGAAGGGGCACTGGGCTTCTTCTCGGAGGAGGTTCCGGATGCTCCGATTGACCCAACGCTGCCGCTAGACCCGGAAGCCGATCCGGCAGAAGAGGAGGGCTTTACCTTCAGCGTTGATTTGGTATCGCTGCTAGAGGAGGCCTCGGACTTTCTGTCGAGCTTGACTGGTACAGTTGCCTTCGCTGACGGCGTAGCGACTAGCACCCTCATCAGCGGGGAAACAGACCTGGCGGGCGATGTTGATTTGGTTGAGTTTGTCGATGAGGTCATCGTTATCGCCGGCGTTCTCGATCTGTTTGGCTTGCTAGATGCAGAGGAGCCAGTGGCGGAGGAGCCAGTGGTTGAAGAGCCTGTAGTCGAGGAGCCTGTAGTTGAGGAACCGGTAGCGGAGGAGCCCGTAGTTGAGGAACCGGTGGTTGAAGAGCCAGTGGTCGAGGAGCCGGTGGTCGAGGAGCCCGTAGTCGAGGAGCCTGTAGCTGAGGAGCCAGTGGTTGAAGAGCCCGACGCTGAAGCCCCTATCGATGAGGTACCAGCAGTAGAGGTCGTGGTGGATATCCCCGCCCTGGTTGCGTAACCCCTTAATGTCCCAACGCTGGCTATCTGCTAAATGTTGGGAGCCTCTTAGACTGAGTTGGGCGATCGCCCCTACGCCAGAAAAAACTGTGCGAAAGGGCGATCGCTTTGCTAATATAGGAGACCGATGCGCGGATGTGGCGGAATTGGTAGACGCGCTAGATTTAGGTTCTAGTGTCTTCGGACGTGGGGGTTCAAGTCCCTTCATCCGCATCTTGATTGAGGGGGAGATGGGCTTGAGGCTCATTTCCCTCGCGCTTTTTCCCACTCTTGGCCCATCTTTTTTGACTGGTTGGGCGTCATCAGCGACCGCATTGATCATCAGCGATTCTCTGGAATTGCGACAGCGGTGATAATTGCAGCTTATCGCTGAATTATAGAATTGATATTTTACCTTGCTCTCGTAACGCGTCATGCTAGAGACAAGTTGGAATTGGATACTTGTCGCCTTGTGGCGTGTTTGCCCTGCGAGCAGGCGTCGGGGTTGCTGTGAGCCGGTAGGCTGAGATTGGTTCGATTGTCAGTTGAGCTGAGATGTAGCGAGAAATGGTTCTGGAGTCTACGCCTCGTCAGCTTTAAAGTGTAGGTTTTTTCTCAGCAGTACTGCGATCGCCAGGACCCCTATCCCGCTATTCGGATGGGGCTCAGCTTCCTTGAACTGGATTTAGCATTCAGGGGCTTTCAGCCAATCTTTCGCTAGAGCGATGCCATCGCTGCCTGACTAGGCCGACGCTGCTTTACAGACTTAATATCACCATTTAACTATTCGGAGTACGAGTCATGCAGAAGCTTCAAGACCGCGTAGACGAGGGCTGGAGTGTCCATATCTACGATCGCAAGCGTCATCTTCTATGCACGTTCGAGCCATCCCACGCCTGGGTTTTCTTGCTGGGTGGCGTACTGGGGCTCTGTCTCGGGCTCTTTTGGGCTACCGTTGGCGGGTCTTCTCAGCCGGTTAGAGCTGAGCCTGCTCAAACGGAGACGCCTCTAATGCAGGTGGACTAGGTGGTTAGGGCTAGTTAGTCAAATAGACACAGCCTAACGTCAGGTACAAATGGGCGCAGCTCTGTGTCTATGAATCACATTTAGCAGCGCCATGTCCCAGAGGGCAGGCAATGGCGTTCGGCATGAGGCTGTAGACTCTGTGGGTTACCAAGGGGTCTACAGCTTCGCTTGCTTGGGCTAGCTCTCTGGTGGCAGACGCAGAACAGCTAGAGAAGGAAACCCTGCGCGGTGAGTCACTTGCCTAAGGTCGGGAGGATGGGCGCTGCTCACGCCACTGTTTATGGGTGATTTGGTATCGCTATACCTCAGATTTGGTATTGAAGTGTGAACCTACGGTAACCAAGCGCAAATTTCTGCAGGTTTTGATATAGACTTAGTTCAATAGAGAAAGCAGACAGAATAGACTCTACTCTATGTAAGTCATGGATTTTCTATGCTGCAGACCGCACCACCCACGCGGTGGGGATGTCCAGAGCGGCTAACTCCAGCCATCTGGATTCTCTAGTGGAGGCGCTGCCCAAGCCGTGAGCGTCATCTATAGGCCAAACCAGCATTTGTCCTAGTTCAAGTTTTCGGGGAGAGAGCCATTCCAACTCCTAAGCACACACAAGTCTCTCCCCTTTCCTCTTCTAGTCG
>JBCCAG010000515.1:0-3617 GCA_039814955.1 Cyanobacteria bacterium P01_A01_bin.135 | reverse complement strand
TGCCAGGTATAGCTGTAGGACACCGTTACCAAAATCAGTACGAAGAACCACGAGGGGTCAACAAAGAGCGGGATGCCGAATACTACCCCAACGCGCCAGCCTTTTCCCATAGCTCTCAAATCCCTTTCTTTGTAAATCACGGTCACAGGCAACTGAACGCTGGGCCGCGGCCAGTAATCATCAGACCATACCTCTATTGTAAAAACTTTGTCGGGACCCTACCCTAATTGGGGCACAGATCATAATGTTGCAATTTGTTTGCTAGACTGATAGCCGCCACAAAAGCCTACTGCCCCGTTGACGCGCCGTGGCCCGCTGTCTTCCTTTAGGCCAAATCTATGCAGGTCAAAATTTGCGGCATCACTCAAGTGGACCAGGCCCAGGCGATCGCTAAGCTGGGGGCGACGGCCTTGGGCTTCATCTGCGTCCCTGAGTCCTCCCGCTTTGTCCGCCCAGAGCAGATCAGGGCGATCGCCGCTGCCCTGCAGGCCGATGCAGCAACTGCGTCAGTGCAGCGGATTGGGGTGTTTGTCGATCGCCCGGTGGATCATATTCGGCGCACCGTCGACGGCGCTCAGCTCACGGGCATTCAGCTCCACGGCGATGAATCCCTGCAGACCTGCCGTACCCTAAAGCAAGCGCTACCTGGGGTGACGATTATCAAAGCGCTCCGCGTCAGGTCTCCCGAGACGCTCAAGCTGGCGTCAGCCTATGCCGATGGTGTTGACGCTCTGCTGCTAGACGCTTTTCATCCCCAGTCCCACGGGGGGACGGGCCAGACCCTAGACTGGCGCTCGCTGCGGTCGTTTCACCCCCCCTGCCCTTGGTTCTTAGCGGGGGGACTAAAGCCCGACAACGTTGCCCTGGCCTTGGCGCAGGTGTCCCCTACGGGCATTGACCTCTCCAGCGGCGTAGAGAAATCTCCAGGAGATAAAGATATCGAGCAGGCGGCTAGGCTGTTTCAGGCCCTCAAGGCGGCTACGGCCTAAGCGCTTACAGCGTTTTTCATGCTGGTGGAGTTCGGGCTAGCTAGATGGCCCTGCCTCCATCAAAACCGTTAGGTCCTCGACCAAGCTAGCCAAAATGTTGGCCGTGTCCGCCTGGACCGCTACCCAAGTGTTCGCGCCTGGCTGGGACCCCTGCCGCCTGTCCATCACGGTTTGCCCCGCCGTCCACTGGCCCTGGGTCTCCACCTGGAGACAGGCGCGCTGGAGGGTCAAGGTGTTGGGATAGAACAGATAGGCGATGGTTATCGCATCATGGACTAAAAATCCCGGCGTTCCGGCCACCTCGCGGTACTGCAGCGCCGTCGTCGTCATAAACTGGCAGAGCTTTTGAACGAATTGGGCCAGCGCGTTGTCGGGGGAGCGCTGGAGCAAGCGCTGGCCGATCGCCTCAGTAAACTGGAGCTGGCGGGTGACGTCCAGCGGCAGCAGCACCACATTATCGCAGCAATCAAACACCGTTTGGGCGGCTGGGGGGTTGAACCAAATGTTGAACTCCGCCATGGGCGTTACGTTGCCCGGCCCAAAAGCGCCCCCCATCACGACGATTTCTTTAGCCGCCCGGAGGATGCCCGGTTGCTTCGCCTCCGCTGCGGCCAGGTTCGTTAAGGGGCCAATGGCCACGAGGGTAATTTCCCCAGGCGCGGCAGCAAGCTGCTCAATCAGTAGGTCCTCTGATGGAGGGGCGATCGCATAATCGTGGGTCGCTGCGGGCAGGCTTGGGGAGAGGTTGCCCATGCCATCACCGCCATGAATATGGGCCGCATCGTCACCCAACCCAGGGGGTAGCGCGCCGCGCCCTACGGGAATATGAGAAAACCCAGCCAGCGCCAGCAGCCGGCTACTGTTGATAAAGGTTTGCTGGGCCGCCACGTTGCCCTGGGCGGTGGTGACAGCCACTAGCTCCGCTATCCCCTGCTTAACTAAGCTCAGCAGCCACAGCAGCGCCACGGCGTCGTCACCGCCGGGGTCGGTATCGAGAATCAGTTTTGTGGGTGAAGTTGGCAATGCTTTGAGTCCGAATAAAAGCTTATTGTTGTGCAGTGTGATCCCAGCCTTCAGACGAGTCAAAGCGGGCCATGATGGTTATTGCAGCTCGAACCACCTGGCAGCTTGCAAAACGAAGTCGTTATGAGTATGATTAACTTGGCGGCTGAGATGAACTAGCCTTAAGATACTGTCGTCGGGGCGATCGCTTCTAGGAAATTGAGCAAACCTCGCTACAGCGTCCTCTATTAGCCCTATTGCATGATGCGACTGCCCCTTTATGCTTAGCTCAGGTTCATACAAACCAGCGATAATATTGTTCGAACGATCTGCATAGCTTCAACCAGTTCACACATCCTCGATTCACACGGCTAAATCTACATAACAAGGAGTAACGCTATGACTGCAACTGTCTCTCGCACCACCAAAGCGGCCCACCGCATGTATCCTACCCGCATCGACCTGCCCGCTGAGGTCCGTACCTCCGTCATCGAGCACCTCAACAAAACCCTTGCCACCACCCTAGATCTAAAAACCCAGGTGAAGCAGGCCCACTGGAACGTCAAGGGTATGAACTTCTACCAACTCCATGAGCTGTTTGACGAGATGGCGGGTGAGCTAGAGGAGTACGTGGACATGGTAGCGGAGCGGGTGACGGCCTTGGCCGGTACCGCCATGGGAACCGCTCGGTTGGCGGCCTCTGAGTCTTTGCTAAAAGAATATCCCTACGACATCGTCACCGGGCACGAGCATGTGGTGGCGCTGGCGGAGCGCTACAGCACCTATGCGGCCCATGTGCGGGCGGCGATCGACGCCACTGATGAGCTAGGTGACCAGGACACCGCTGACCTCTACACCGAGATCTCCCGTACCGCCGATATGCGGCTGTGGTTCTTGGAGGCTCACCTCGTGGAGAAGGGCGACGCCCAGTAGCTTAGGCTGACCAATGGCGCTGTGGCTCTGTTAGGTTTCTCAGCGCCAAGCCCCTACCAATCCCTGTGGGGCTGGGCACACCGCTCAGTCCCTTTTTTGCTTTGGCCGCCCTCTACTTATCCACCTCTACATCCATCAGGGGCTGATGAGCAGTGCTTCCGGTTGAAACCGCCTTGCGCCGTCGAGTCTCCAGCACAGTACATCTTTAGAGGTGCCCTGATGAATGGATGCAATGATATACGAATAGTGGGACCAGGCCACAGCGCGATCGCACTCTGACGGAATAGCAGGGTGGTCGGGGTGGGAATGGACGATGCCGATCACGTCGAGATTTTGGTCGCGGGCGTCCCGCTGCGCCTGCAGCAGGTCCCTAGGGTCGATGGTGTAGCGGTTGGTTTTGCTGTGCTCGGTGGTTGACTCGGGCATTAAATCAGCCAGATCGTCATCGGCAGACCAGACATTAATGACAGGGCGGACTTCTATGAGCTGCCGGACTTGGTCATTGAGCGATTTACCCAGCAAAATGCCGCAGCCCTCTTCGGGGTAGGCTTGTTCGCCGATGTGAGCGATCGCCTCTATCTGCTCAGGGGTTGACTGCAGCACCATTCACCCCTTTAAATACCGCTCCATGGCCCGCACCGCCGACCAAATCAGCTTAAAATAGCCCGTCTGGCCCACATCCACCGCTTCCGC
>JBCCAG010000657.1:0-2793 GCA_039814955.1 Cyanobacteria bacterium P01_A01_bin.135 | reverse complement strand
GCCCCCTCACCTTGATGGCCCAACCCTACAACCAGCTTCTCAAGGGGTCGTGGCCCTACTTCCCATCCGTGCTTCCACGCAAACGGTCGCGGTGTTTGTCCCTTGGAGTGGTCTTCGCAGCGCTCTTGAAGCCATTGCCCCCGCGGGTGAGGCTTGGCTCACGGATGACAGCGACAGAGCATCCCTGTGGTCTAGTCAAGTCAGCGGTAATGCCGGTAGCCGCGGTTCCGGCGATCGCCATTTCATCACGCTGTGGCCTACCCAATCGTCCCCACAGACTGTGGAACCCTGGACTGCAGACTGGCGGCTATTGGTGGCGTTGTCCGCTAGCGCACTGCCCCAGCCCACCTCCCTAGCCCTGCCCATAACGACGCTCCTGGGGCTAATCGGCCTAACCTCTCTGCTATTTGGGCTGGTCGGCCTGGCAATGGCGCGGTGGATCACCCGCCCCATTGATGTGATCACCGCGATGGCTAATGCCTTGGTGCAGCAGAGCGGTGGGGTACGCCCCCAATTTCGTCTACGGGAGCTAGATGAACTTGCCGAAGCGCTCTACCAGCTATCGGCGCAGCTCCAAACATCTATCACGGCTTGGTCAGAGAGCGAATCGCGCCTGTGGCAGGTGCTAGAAAATCTGCCGGTAGGCGTGGTGCTCTACAACAGCGATGGCCGAATTGCCTACAGCAACCAAACGGCAAAGGCGCTGCTGGCGCTGAAGACTACCTCAGACATTTCCTTGAAGGCGCTGCCTGAGCTCTGTCAGCTCTACCAATCTGACGGTGGGCTATATCCGGTGGAGCAGCTACCGGCCCAGCAGGCGATTCAGGGCACCCCGGCACGGGTTACCGATGTAGAGCAGCGCCTGCCCAATAGGATTGCCGCGTTGGAGATCCAATCGACGCCGGTTTGCAATGAAGACGGCAACGTCACCAGCGTGATCAGCGTCTTCCAGGACATCACCGAGCGACGCCAGGCAGAGCAGATTGTCGCTCGCCAAAGCCGTGAGCTAGAGGCCGCCGTCGCCGACCGCACCTTAGCTTTGGAGCGCAGCGAAGGGACGAATCAGATTTTGCTGCAGTCGATCCCCGACCTGCTGTTGCGGGTGCATCAGGATGGCACCTACCGGTATATCCAACACAGCGGTAGCCTCACCCTCTACAACCCAGAGCGGCTGAGAGAGGGGGCCTCCATATACGACGTGCTGCCCAAGGCGCAGGCAGATGAGCGGATGGCCTATATCCAAACAGCGCTCTCGACCAATCGGACCTACAGCTATGAGTATGCGCTACGAATTCAGGGAGAGGTCCACTACGAGGAGGCTCGCATCACGCCCTACAACGACAGCGAAGTGCTGGTGATGGTGCGGGATATCAGCGAGCGTAAGCGGGCTGAGATTCGCTTGCGCCAAGGGCTAGATCGGGAAAAAGCGATCGCCCGCATTATCGAACACATCCGCCGTACCTTGAAGATCGAGCAGATCTTCAGCACTACGGTCAATGAAGTGCGGCAGATCCTAGCCTGCGACCGGGTGCTGATTTACCGATACGGTGACCCTGAGCGCTGTAAGTTCGTCGCCGAGTCCCACGACCCCGCTTGGCCGGCCCTACTGCCAATGCAGGGTCCGTCATGCACGAAAAGCCAGCGTCAGGATGATTGCCCCCTGAGCCAGTCCGCTGAACAGTGCGCTGCCGAAGACGCTCACTTAAATGCCCTCTTCGAGGGCATGAAGGCCACCCTCAGCCAAAGCGCTGAAGAGCCAGAGGACGAGGTAAGCTTCTCCTGCGTTGACAATGTACAGACCGCGGAGCTCCACCCGCAGCACCTAGCTTTCTTGAGCCAAATTCAGGCCCAAGCCTACATCATGGTGCCGATTTTCCGGGGCGATCGCCTCTGGGGTTTACTAGCGGTGTACCACAACGCCGATGTGCGGCAGTGGCAGGACTTTGAAGTCAACGCCCTGGTGCAAATCGCCTCACAACTGGGCGTTGCCGTTAAACAGGCTGAGCTATATACGCAGCTCAAAGATAAATCCCTAGAGCTGCAGAAAGCCAAAGAATCGGCAGACGCCGCTAACCGCGCCAAGAGCGAATTTCTCGCCAACATGAACCACGAGCTGCGCACGCCGCTCAACATCATCGTTGGCTTGGCACAGGTGATGCGCCGGGACCCGGAGATGCCGGTGCAACAGCAGGACACGCTAGATACCGTTCTGCGCAGCAGTGAGCACCTACTTTGCCTCATTAACAATGTCTTAGATCTCTCTAAAATTGAAGCGAACCGGATGCTGCTCAGCGAAGATAGCTTTAATCTGATCGAGCTGCTGGAAACAGTGCGCGCCATGCTGGTACAGCGAGCGCAGATGAAGGGTCTAGACCTAGTGCTGTCAATCGATGCGGCGGTGCCGGCCTTCGTCACCGCCGACCAAAACAAGCTGCGCCAAGTGCTGCTCAACTTGCTGGGCAACGCCATCAAGTTCACCGAAACCGGCTATGTGCGCCTCAGCGTTGCAGTGTTGGGCTACAGTCCGGAGGGGCTACCGCTCCGCCCCCGCCGAGTCGCAGCGGCGCTCTCTGCTCAAGAGTTAGCCGGACGGCTGTGGCTTTCCTTTGAGGTCACCGATACAGGCGTTGGTATTTCTACCCGTCAGCAGAAAACTATTTTCAACGCCTTTGAGCAAGCCGGTGAGCACCACAGCCTTGTCGGGGGGACGGGATTGGGGCTGACGATTAGCCGCCAGTTCGTCGAGCTGATGGCGGGCAATATTGGCCTAGAGAGCGTTCCGCAGCAGGGGTC
>JBCCAG010000308.1:0-5018 GCA_039814955.1 Cyanobacteria bacterium P01_A01_bin.135 | reverse complement strand
TGCCGGCCAGCACCAAGCGGCTAAAAAGCCCATCAAAGTCCTGATTTGTCAAAAGGGAAGCTGCTGGAAAAAGCGCCGTGGGCAGAAAATCTGCGAGCAGCTCGAACAGCGTCTGTGCGATCGCGGCCTGCGAGACGCGGTGACAATCAAGAAGACCGGCTGCATGGACCGGTGTAAGTCAGGTCCCAACGCCGTCATCATGCCCGGTAAGGTGCGCATCAGCCACATCGGCCGCGCCGACGTTGATAAGTTGATTGACCAACACATCGCTGCCGCTAAGTAGACTTCCTTGACGATCGCGGGCTACTGGTCCGCACCCCTGTAGTCAGCAGACCCGTCCACCAAGGTCCGGGATAGCTCGGTGCGCTGATGGTTAGCGAGAATGGCGGGCTGTAGCGCTGTCAGGGCTTCTCGGTAGTAGGGATCGGCCAAGGTACCCCGCTGGTCTGGATGGCTCGATAGCTGCCGCCGCTCTGCAGAAGATAGGGAAAGCTCCACCGTGGGCGTAATGCCGCGATCGCTGATGTCAGTGCCTTTGGGGGTGTAGTAGTGGGCAATGGTCACCGCTAGCCCTGAGCCGTCGTTCAGCTCATGGACCGCCTGTACCAGCGCTTTGCCAAAGGTCTGCGTCCCCAGCACCATTGCCCGTCCATTGTCCTGCAGGGCTCCCGTCAAAATTTCGCTGGAGCTCGCCGAGCGCTCATCCACCAGCACCGCCAGGGGCAAATCGGTCAGGGCGGTTCGGTTGGCGTAGGTATCCTGGCTGCGTCCATCGCGATCCACCGTCTGTACAATTACCCCTTGGTCAAGCCACATGCGGGAAATCTCTACGCTGGCATGGAGCAGACCACCGGGGTTGCCCCGCAGGTCGAGGACAAAGGCATCGGCCCCCTGGTCTAGCAGCGACTCTACCGCCGCCTGCATTTGCTCAGCCGCATGGGCGCTAAACTCACTGAGGTGAATGTATCCCACCTCTGCGTTAGCTTCCGGGCGCAGGGCCGCGCTAACCGCAGGGACCTCCAACACTTCTCGCGTCACTGAGATGTCAAGCGATCGCCCCTCAAATCCTCGGGCGACCCCTAGAACAACGTCCGTCCCCGCTTCCCCCCGAATCAGCTCCGCCGCATCCTGTACGCTCATGCCTTCCGTTGACTGGCCGGCAATCATCAGGATGCGATCGCCCGCCTGAACGCCAGCGGTGCGGGCCGGAGAGCCATCCAGCAGCGAAAGTACGGTGAGCTGGCCCGTAACCGGGTGCACCTGCAGCCGCAGGCCAATCCCAGAGAATTCTCCAGCCGTTTGGTCCGTTAGCTCGGCATACTGCTGCGGGGTCATGAACCGCGTGTAGGGATCGTCAAGCTGCTTGAGGGATCGCTTCAGGGCATTATAAGCAGATTCAATGGAGCTGTAGTCCCGCTCAAGAAGTCGCTCGCGGACAACCAGCCAGTCAGTTTGGTTGAAGTCAGGATCGACGTAGTCTCGATAGATAATCTGCCAGGCTTCATCCAGAATCGCTTTAGGACTGTCAAGCAGTGAGCGGTTCGGCTCGGTCTGTGGACTAAGTTCTCGGTCCGTCTCCTCAGAACCAGCCGCTTGGGAACTGCCTTGTGCGAGACTAGCCGCTTCAGCGGCGATGGTGGGTATGGCTGCTGCCGGAGTTAGAAGAACTAACCCTGCTACAACGGCAACCGCGTTACCTGCCGTGACGATGCGGGCACAGTCGAAGAAGCAATGGGTCATTGCAGTATTTAGCCGATGGCGTTATCTGCCGTTATCTTAGCCTTTGCACCCCAGCGGTTGTCACCCGCTCTGGGGAACTTTATGATCGCGGCCTACTGACCCTTGCCATCAGGGATTGTCTGAGATAAAAGAAAATGTCTTCACTCACCCTTTGTATAGCTTGACGGAAGGTTTAGATTTGATGAGTAATGGGGTGCTAGGTGTAGCAAGCTCGCCTAAGATTGACTAGCCTGTAGCAATGCCGACGCTTACAATTGCTGTGATGGCAATGGTAGCAATGGTGGGTATATACTACCGGTGGTGACGGACCCACCACAGAGGGGCAATGGTAAAAGGCCAGAGCGTTTCTCAGGGGCGGGCTGCGCCGGGGTGACTAATAATTTGTGGGCGGTGGCGTCTTCTCAAGACTGTGGACACTTCTCAAGCGGGTACTTCTCAAAGCTACTGGTCCTAGTTTGAGGGGAGACGCAGCGCTAGAAACCATCATGCTGGTGCGGACAGAGCTAATTCATGGAACACCGTGAGCGATCGCAAGCAAATCTAAATCAGACCCAGTACCGGGCCGTGGGTCGCCGGGCGGCGGCGCGGCGGGAGAGCCTTGCAGCGCCTGGAATTCTTATGCTGAGCCTGGTGGCTGTTGCCGCCATGGTAGTCTCCCGCTTCCCCGACGGGCTCGCGGCCTTGACCTTATCACCTCAGCCTAAGTCGGAAGCGTTTCGAGTTGGCGTCAACAAGGCCATGAGCGCGGCGGAGCTGACCCAAACCGCCCAGTTCCGTGAAGACTGGCACATCGTCGCCACTCTATGGCACGAGGCGATCGCCATGATGCAGGCCGTGCCGCTCCGCAGCGAGAGCTACGGCGTCGCCCAGGACAAGGTGGTGGAGTACCAGCAGAATTTGCGCTACGCCCAGGGCAACTCCAGCACTCAGCCGCCGGGGGGCAGGCCTGCCAGCGTTTGGTCAACCCATTCTTCTCGGGAGCTGGTGACCGCCATTCAAGGTCCCCCCTCCCGGACGCTGTCCCTAGACAGCCAATGTAAAGAAATTTTGTATTTTGGCAATAGCCAGGTGGAGCTAGACCACGGCCTTGTTAGCCAATACAACAACATCGACAACAACCTGAGGGTTTCCTTCCTCAGCACCGTTGTGGCAGAGCAGCTTACCGAGGCCCCTATTTGGACGCTAGGTTCGTCTAAGGACGTGGTGCAGGCGGTGGAGGGCATCCCTGACCGGGTCAACCGCTATGACTCCTTGAACATGGAGGTGCTCTACTACGGCGACGACACCGTAGAACTGCGGGAAGGCTTTGTGGTTGCCTACAGCAACTACGGCGGTACCCTTAACGTTTCCGTCGCCCCCCTGTTAACCGCACCGGACTCGATTCAGTCGCCTGAGTGGAGCATTGGCGATCGCCGCGAGCAGGTGCTGAGGGTCGAGCAAGCGCCAACTCAGATCCAGCGGCGCGATTCCTTCTGTGAAGAGGTCCTCCACTACGACAACAGCACCGTCAACCTTCAGAACGGCGTGGTGGTGGGGTATGACAACGACGGCGGGACGCTACAGGTCCGCTAGTCTGTCTGTCATGGGTGAATATGCCTCGGTGACCCTCTGCCATTGGCCTTAGGAGAGGCGTTAGACAAGCGCCGGGGCGAAGCATAGCTGTGCCCCCTCACCCCTGGGCCAGAGCCGCTAGCTAGTTACTTCAGCCGGTTGTCCCGAGCTGGCAGCGGCGGCGGCGGGAGCTTCATCCACTGTTTTGAACTCAATGTGATTGAGCAGGGTAGTCACAAAGGCAAACAGCAAGAACGGCAGGGAGAGCACCAAAATTAGTCCAACCGTCGTCAGGGCATAGATTGGACGGCTGGTTCCCATCAGGGCCAGGGCGGCTGCTAGGCTCAGGAAAATTACGCCAAGCCAGACGATGATCTGGCCGTAAATATCCCCGAAGGATAGCGTACACATGACGCGATAGCGCTGGAAGTTGTTTATGCTCATAGTTGACGAGGGTGTTATTTATCGTCTATCGGTAAGATCAGCAGTCAGGTGGGGTTGCTTCAACCGGTTGTCAACCCTCCAGTCAGGGCTAAACGCGGTATGGACCCATCGACTCAACTAAAATTCCGCTGGACCTTTAGGGTAGCCGCCTACAGCCAAGAGCCCGGCGATCGCTAAGCTCTTCTTAATACTGTCGATACAGGCCTTTACACAACCCGTCCCCTTGCCACGATTGTCCAAAGCTGCCAGCCGCATCGCTAAAGTACAGCCAGCGGCAGCGCCTCGCACCAGCGCTCCTCAAAAGCGGCGAGGCCACCGCTACCTCGTCTTCAACAAGCCCTACGATGTGCTGTCCCAGTTCACCGACCAGACGGGGCGTGCCACCCTAAAAGACTACATTCCCGTACCCGACGTCTACCCGGTGGGGCGGCTAGACCGCGACAGTGAAGGGCTGCTGCTGCTCACCAGCGACGGGCCTTTTCAACATCGGCTCTCCCATCCCCAGTTCAACCATCCCAAAACCTACTGGGTACAGGTGGAGCGCATTCCCAGCGAGGCTGATTTAGCCCCCCTGCGTGAGGGAATCATGATTCAAGGGCGGCGGACAAGGCCTGCCACCGTTCGCATTCTGCCGCCGCCACCAGTGCCACCCCGCACCCCACCAATTCGATACCGAAAAAATGTGCCGACAGCCTGGCTAGAATTGACGATTACCGAGGGGCGAAACCGCCAGGTCCGCCGCATGAGCGCCGCTGTTGGCTTTCCCACCCTGCGTCTGATTCGGGTAGGCATCGCCACCCTGGAGCTTGCGGCGTTAGCACCGGGTACCTGGCGGGATTTGACCCCCTCGGAAATAGCAGCGCTAAAGCAGATTTTCACCTTTCGCCGGTAAAATTGCTGCCCACAACAACCTGAAACTGTCCTGACAATTGGCTGCTTTGCTACAAAAGAGTAGAGTTAGTTGGACCATCGCGGTCCCGATAAGCCCCCAGCCAGCCCTTACGATCCCAAAGACGGGAGAAAGCGCTTTGTCAGATCAAATTCCTCAGCTTACGGTTATCGTTGAGCCTGCGGTACAAGTTGATGCTTCCGCAACCGACGCCACGCGCCCCACGCTCAGCGAGGTTTTAGAGCAGGTTGCCCCAGACGGCTACCTGGCTGGGCGCTACCAGATTCAGCGCAGCCCCTCAGTGATATCTGAGGTCGCATCAGCAGCCCAACGGCAAGTCGTCACCGCTATCGATACCCAGGCCCAAACGCCCTCTACTCTGGCAAAGGTGGTC
>JBCCAG010000704.1:0-2580 GCA_039814955.1 Cyanobacteria bacterium P01_A01_bin.135 | reverse complement strand
TGCTGCCAGACAAGCCTGGGCGACCAAGTCCGGTTGCCGCCCAGGTGAGGGCGCAGGTTCGCGCCTCCGAGCGCCTGCAGGCCAGTTTAGAAACCGGCGCACTGCTGCTGGATACCTACTTGCTAAATAGCCACTGTGACGGCGCGGGCACGCTGCAGGCCATTCACAACATTCGTCCCCAGCATGTTGTCTTCGTCCACGGCTCACCCTCCTACTTGACAGACCTGACCAGCGTCGAGGATCTGCAAAACCGCTACCATCTGCACCTGCCCAGCGCAGATACCTTAGTTGAGCTGCCGGTGAGCGATACCTTTATTCAACCGGAGCTGCCGGATACTCACCATGGTGGCGAGCTGACGGAGCTGAAGACCGCCGTGCTGATTACTTTGGATCAGACGATCGCCTCAGAACCTCGCTGGCGGCAGTTCGCGGACACCGGCATTATCGAAGCCCGCTGGCAGGGCAACGAGCTCGTGCTGCGAGGCGTAGAGCAGCGCGAGATTTTGAACAATACTTCATCAGCGAGCATGGTGGACTGCTGCGATAGCTGCCAATATTATCGGGGGCAGCGCTGCTGGAACGAAGAGTCAGCGCTGTTTGGATTTCACGTCACGCCAGAGGGATACTGCCCCGTCTATGAATCAGCCTACGGGGAGTCGCTTGACGGGCAGTAGGGAGAGAATCAGCGAGGGCCGACTAGGCGTCGGGGGTGTCGGGCCACTGGTTCTTAATCTGCTCGGCTTCTGGGCAGTCGTCGGAGGTGGGGGGCTCTACGTTGCCTTTGGGCACCATGGAGAGCTTCTGCTGGATGGAGCCAATGCTCTCTAGGCGAATCATCTCCTCCCACGAACAGATCTCGTCCTCTTCGTCTGACTCGTAGCGTACGGTGACTAGGTCTCCCTCAATGTCAAGAATCCGAGCCCGCTCGATCCAGCGCTGCTGATCCCGCAAAAAGATCCAAACCTCACGACCGTCACAACAGAGTTGATAGATCTTGCGGCTAAGCATGAATGATTTTCTCCTGCGTAAGTAAATTCAAGCCAACTAAAAATTCAAACGGCTGAGGCGATGCTGAACCCTACCCATGCGGCGGAGCGGCATTTGGACTTCTGCGCAGACCTGTGACCTACTGAGCTCTACTCTCCCTATTCTAGCTATTGTCAGGGCTTAATGAAAGTCTACATAGGCCGCTGGTGTTTCTGGGGCTAGCAGGCGTTGCCAGGGCCAAGAGCAATTGATCAATTCCTGTCCCTCTAGAGTTCCCCGACCAGCGAACTATCCAAGCATAATAGAGAAGATAGGTACATAAGGGCCGTTGGTTATGTCTGCTGACAAGATTGTTTTACATGGAATCCGCTCAGACCAGTTTCGCCACCCCTTTGACCTAGAGGCAACCCGAGCGCTGCAGCAGCTTCCCGGGTTTGACCTGGTCATTCGTAACCTGCTGGGTTCGGTGGCTGAGCGCTTTTTCTATTTGGATAATATATCTTCTAGCATTGCCGTCAGCGAAGCGCAATTGCCCCACCTGCACAAGCTGCTCACCGAAGCCTGCGAGATTTTAGACCTAGACGTGCCGCAGCTCTACCTGAGGCAGAACCCACAGCCCAACGCCTACACCTTCGCCATGCGAGGCCAGCAGCCGTTCATCGTCCTGCATACCTCCCTGGTGGACATGCTGTCAGCCGAGGAGATTCAGGCGGTGATCGCCCATGAGTTGGGTCACCTCAAGTGCGAGCATGGGGTCTATCTCACCCTGGCCAACATCATTTTGCTGGCTTCTGGGGAGCTGCCGCTAGGGGTCTTAGTGGCCCAAAGCCTGCAGGCGCAGATTCTCCAGTGGGTGCGCTGCGCTGAATTCACCTGCGATCGCGCTGCTTTGCTGGTGGCGCAAGACTCCCGTACGGTGGCCTCTGTGCTGATGAAGCTCACGGGCGGATCTCCCCTATTAGCCTCGCAGCTTAGCCTAGACGCCTTCCTAGAGCAGGCGCGCTCCTACGATAGGGTAAGCGCCGACGATTTGGGCAAACTACTGAAGGAGGCGCAGGTCAGCCAACTCACCCATCCCTTGCCTGTGCTGCGGGCCCGCGAGATTGAGCGGTGGTCAGCGAGCCAAAACTATCAAGCGCTGCTCAGCAAGGGCGCGATCGCCTATAATGGCAAGACAACCCTTTCCGGGGCCCCTGCTGGGAGCGCTTCTGGGGGCGGATGGCGAAATTGGTAGACGCACCACACTCAAAATGTGGCGACTTCGGTCGTGAGAGTTCGAGTCTCTCTCCGCCCATTTGAATAGGCTTTGAATACCTGGCCGATAGGCCTCGGATAGACGTTTTATAGGCTTGAGCGCTGGCACATGGCGCGCTGATCTATCGCGCTCGGGCAGCTAGGGTCTCGCCAACGTCGCATGGTTGGGTGGCTAGATGGCCTAGAACCATAGCCCTGATGAGTACTGACTGCTGGGACGTAGAGCTGCTCTAGCGAATAGGGGCGCTGCTGTGTAATGTCCTCGCAACAAAACCGACCACCGTGATTCTCGGCGATCGCAATCGTCACTGCAGCTGATTTCCGAGAAAATGCTTAAGA
>JBCCAG010000542.1:0-3433 GCA_039814955.1 Cyanobacteria bacterium P01_A01_bin.135 | reverse complement strand
TAGCTGAGGGTGCCGAAGTCCGCCGGCTTCACGAAGCTGCCCCCGGCGTAGTTGCGCTCATCCCCCAAAATCCGGTCTAGCTCCAGCGGGTGACCGACGCTCTCGTGGATCTGCAGCATCATCTGGTCTGGGGCCAGCACCAGGGAGGTGGTGGTATCAGGGCATTCCTGAGCGGTGAGCAGCTCCACCGCCTGCTCGCCGATGCGCTGGGCTTGGGGCTGCAGGGTGACGGGCAGGTATTCCCAGCCGCCTTGGTAGCAGTGGGCACGGAACCCGTTATGGGAGCGCGGCTGCACCACGGGGCCATCTTGAGCCGTGGCCCCAAAGTGGGTCTGCAGTAGTACCAACCGCTGGTAAACCTTGGAGCCATTGCTACTGACAAACCAGGTCTCCTCCTCGCTGGCGACGGCGGTGGCGGTGGTCTGCACAATCTTGTCCGAGACGTTCATGTAGCTGCACAGATCCACCAGCAGCTGGTTGATGTCGCCGGGAGTCATTACCGACAGAGCCGTCTTGACGGGAGAAGCGTAGTGACCCACTACTTTAGGGCGTACCGCAGCGGTAGCGGTGGCGATCGCCCATTGCTTGGCCGCCTGAGCCTGCCGGTGCGCCGCTCGCGCTGCCTCTCTCAATCTGGCGGGATCAAAGCTGTTGGTGGCTCCGTAGCCGATGTAGCCATCCACCATCACCTCCACCATGGTCCCCTGGTCTAGGGAGCGCCCGTTGTGCTGAGGCTTGCCGTCCCGCACAGCGTAGTGGCTATCCCGGTGGCGCACCCCCCGTAGCCCTATCCAGTCAGCCGAAAAATCGAGGTTGGCGAGGGCCGCAGCTAGGACCTGAGTAATATCTTGGTCCAGGGCTTGGCTTGGGTTGGGCGGCAGCGTTGAGGTCATGGGAAAAGAACGCGGGGTGGAGCGCCTAGTTGGAAGTTTTCTGACACCCTAGCACATCAGCAGGGAAAAGCATTCGGCTTCTCGTCTAGCAGTAAGTAGAGCGCCATTAAACGTCGCTATTAGATGGAGCGCCCAGGTGGAGGCCAGGCAAGGGGCGCTCCCCTTTTCGCTTAACTGTGGCTACGCACTCAGTAGACCTACCTTGCCCCGCTCTCTATTTCACAGCCGGCGAAGCTGCAAGCTATGATAAGCAGCATTCCTACTGCTGCTGCCTGTTGCTATGTCGTCTGCCATTCCCCCTGACAGGATTTTGGATGCCGCTCGCCAGATTCGCGGCGAACTGCCGGACCTCTTACCCCCCGAGACTGCCGCCGACTTTGACCGGCAGTTGGCAGACTACCTGGCTCGCGCCAACGCTGGGGAAGCGGTACACACCGAAATCCTGGCGCTGCTAGAGAGCGATCCTGAAACCGAAGACTGGCTGCTGGAGAGCTTTGCGCCCCGCCGCGTTCCTAAAGGCGGGGCGACCCGCGGCGGTAGCTACCAGGGGTTGCCCGGCAGCGTCAGCCCCATCGGGGCCGAGAAATATGTCTGCCCCCAGGGAAACGACTATACCCGCTTTTTGCGCTCGGCGGGCAATGTGCCGGTCTGCCCTACCCATGGCTGCCCCCTAGTGCCAGCAGATGGGTAAGGGGCGAGTCACAAACGGCGATGTATAGCGACCTGATTACCACGGTTAGTAAAAAGCTAGCGGAGCGCTGGGTAACCACGCTGTTTGCCCCCGCTTTTATTTTTTGGCTGGGGGGAGCGGTGGCGATGGTGCAGCGCTACGGCTGGCGCCAGTCAGAAGCTTGGCTAGCGGGACTGGAAGACACGCTGCAAATCGGCGTTCTCTTTACAGCGCTGCTGGTGGTGCTAGCTTCAGGTGCTGTCGTGCAGCGGTTTGACCGGGCAATTCTGCGGTTTTTTGAGGGCTACTGGCCCCCTTGGAGCGCCCCGCTGCGAAACTACCTGCTGCAGCGCCAGCGCCGCTGGTTTGACCGCATGGAAGACCGCTGGAATGAGCTGATGGCGAAGCAGGATGGGCAGCCCCAGGCGGTAACGCCCCAAGAGCTGGAAGAGAGCATCGAGCTAGATATGCAGCTCCGCCAAGTTCCATCCCTGCGCAGCCGCCAGATGCCCCTAAGGCTGGGCAATATTTTGCGGGCGGCGGAGACGCGGCCCAAAGATAAATACGGATTAGACGCGGTGGTGTGCTGGCCGCGGCTGTGGATGCTGCTGCCAGAGGAGATCAAGCAGTCTATCTCTGAGGCTCGCAGCGAGTTGAATACTGCCGCTCGAATCTGGCTGTGGGGCGTGCTGTTTTTGGTGTGGTTTGTGGTAGGGGGCTGGAGCTGGTGGGCCTTGTTGGTGGGGCTAGGCACCGCTTGGTTCGCCCACCGCTGGATGCTGCTGGCGGCAACCACCTACGGAGAACTGCTGGAGGCTGCCTTCGACCTATATCGCTTCAAACTGTACGAAGCGCTGCGCTGGCCCCTACCCCAAAACCCAGCGGAGGAGCAGCACAGCGGCGAGCTGCTGACCGCTTACCTATGGCGCGGCCTGCGCACGGCCTCCCTGCAGTTTACGATTTCAGGAGAAAGCTAGTTCAGGGAGGCTAGAAAATCGCGCCAATCACCGATGGTCGAGCTAGATTCTAGCTGAGGCACCTCACTACCGTTAATGAAGAAGGTGGGGGTGGACCACACGCCTCGGGTAATGGCGTAGCGAATAGACGGTTTGGTGCGACTGGCAGTGCTTCCGTCGTCGGCTTTGATATCCGCCATCATGTTGGCGATGGGCACCTCAGCGTCAAACTCCCTGACCAGCCGCTCAATCAGCTGGAACAGGTCCTGCCGGGTTTTGGCATTGAAGGCCGAGCCTTGGAAGTCCTGCTGGCGCTGGTAGAGGTGGCTGATGAAGGTCCAGGCTTTGAGAGGCTCCTGCTGGGCGATCGCGGTAAGGGTTTTGGTGAGGTCCCAGCTTTGGCGATGGTCGCTGAGGATGGTGGGCTGAACGGTAACGGCCAGTCGGCTACCGCTCTCCTGATTGACGAGGGCTAGCAGAGTGGGCCAGGCCTTTTTGCAGAAGGGGCATTCTAGGTCTAGAAAGGCTTCGATCTGTAGGGGAGCATCGCCGGAGCCGATGCGGTAGCCGCTAGGGCGGGGGGGAACAGGAGTGGACATAGTGCGATCGAAAAGACTCTACATAAAAGTGTATTGCGTTTGACTGATGGAACAACCTTCACAGGGCGGAGATTACCGCGTCTACCCATCCCCACCAGCTCAAAACGCTTCGCGGCAGCGCTAGATTAGATTGAGGGGGCGATCGCCATAGCCCCGGTAACCCGCCAGCGAATTTTTCCATGCTCAACACCACCGCTCCCCAGGCCCGCCCGCAAACCTACAACGGCGTCTTTATTCTGGTGATCATCAATTTGGTCATCTACCTGCTAGATCACCCCCTGGGCCTGCCCCTCCAAGGACTGTACCTCAACCACG
>JBCCAG010000870.1:0-1903 GCA_039814955.1 Cyanobacteria bacterium P01_A01_bin.135 | reverse complement strand
GAGGTGCAGGACGGGGCCGAAACGGTAAGCTGGGCCGCTGCTTTGCCCCAAAGCAGCGGGGCGGTGGGCATGTACGGCTTTTCTTACCAGGGAATGACCCAGCTTTTCGCCGCTGCCGCCCAGCCCCCCGCCCTCAAAACCCTGTGCCCGGCCATGGTAGCCTACGACCTGCGGCAGGACTGGGCCTACGAAGGGGAGGCATTTTGCCTGCAGGCTAGCCTGGGCTGGGCGGTGCAGCTTGCTGCAGAAACCGCCCGCCGTCAGGGAGACCAGGATGCCTATCAACGCCTATACGCCGCTGCCCGCGCGCCGCTGTCCTGCGACCCGGTTTGTGCTCGCTCTGATCTGCTGAGCGAGTTGGCCCCTGACTCCTTCTACCACCAGTGGCTGAACCCGCCGACAGAAGACTACTGGCAGCGGCGATCGCCCCGCCACTACATCGACGCTATTGCCCAGCTTGACCAGCCCATGCTGCATATCGGCGGCTGGTACGACACCTATATGCGCGGCACCTTAAAGCTTTACCAGGACCTCGCCGCCCGCTGCCATAGCCCTCAGCACCTGTGGGTAGGGCCCTGGGCGCACCTGCCCTGGGGGCGCCGCGTTGGGGCCCTGGATTTTGGCCCGGAGGCCGTGAGCCCGGTGGACCGGCTGCAGCTCCGCTGGTTTGACCAGTTTTTGAAAGGCAAGGACACCGGCCTGCTGGAGGAGGCTCCGGTGCAGCTGTTCGAGCTGGGCCGCAACCGCTGGCGATCGCTGCCGGCGTTCCCTGACCCTGACCCTACCCGCTACTGGCTGGCCTCAGACGGTCTAGCGGCGGTGAGCGAGGCCAGCGGTAGGTTGGTCATATCTCCCCGCCCCGATAATTCAGCGACCGACATCTTTGTCCATGATCCTTGGCGTCCAGTGCCGGCTGTTGGGGGGCATGCGGTTTTTCCAGCTGGGCCACAGGATCGCGCTGCGGTAGACAGTCGGGCCGATGTGCTCACCTACTCGATGCAGCTTGAAGCCGATCTATCGCTAGCCGGCTGCGTTACGGTGCGGCTTCACTGCCAGGCCGATGTCCCTAGCTTCGACATCAGCGCTGTTCTGTCACAGATCTACCCGGACGGACGGGTGATGCCCTTGGCCCAAGGCTACCGCCGGGCGGAGCACCATCACCAAGATGAGGTTCTGACTGTCACCCTGCAGCCCGTTTGCGCGCTGGTCCCAATGGGCCACGGGCTACGACTCAGCCTCAGCGGGGCTTGCTACCCGGCCTATCCGGTCAATCCTGGGACAGGGGAGGCGTTGACCCAGGGGCGGCTGATGGCGGCGCGGGTAATTACGGTGACGGTGTATCCCGCGCGATCCTATGTGGAGCTGCCTATTCCAACCGATAGCTAAGGGGTGAGTGGCCGCCCTTACGGGTTAGATAGTTGCGCTAGCCATAGCTCTGGTAGCCCTGGAGGTTTTCCGGCTGAAACTGCTGCAGCGTTAGGGTAGCCCGGTTCACCAAGTCATCACTGCCCTGGACGATGAGCACATACTTGCCCTGATTGAGGCGGTTGCGGTAGGCGATCGCATCGCCGCTGGCAGACGTCCAGCCCACCAGTCGCCCGGTAAAGTAGGCCCCCATGCCCGCCGCCGCCGCGCCAAATAGGCCGCCAATCACGTGGTTACCGAAGGCCCCCGCCCATTGGAACAGGCGAATATCGGTAAGTAGGTTAAACAGGTAGCCCGCCCCAAAGCCAAAGGGAATCAGCCAGGGCACTAGGTTGAGGGATTGCTTATCAGCTTCCTGATCAGGATTGATGAGGCCGAACTGGTCGGCGCTTTTGTAGCCGTCACCCAAGATGTCGATCTGCTCGGTGGGCATTCCCTGGCGCTGCAGGGCTTCGTAGGCGGTTTCTACTTGGGAGCG
>JBCCAG010000416.1:0-4232 GCA_039814955.1 Cyanobacteria bacterium P01_A01_bin.135 | reverse complement strand
TCGCGAGACGCCCCTGGTGGCCTTTTGCCACCCCTGCCAGCAGGAGTATCGCCCCACTATCGGCTTGCAGTACGCCTGCCCCACCTGCAGCGCCCCTATGGAGGAAATTCGCTCCGGGCGAGAGCTGAAGATTGACCGGATCGAATATGCCGCTGCCCCCAGTGAAGTTCCGCCTACCGCTACTCTGCCATAACCCATGCACCAAACCGTCTCCGCCGCCCTAGAGCTTGATCTGCTCCACGCTAACCAAACCGGTGCGGACCACAATCGCGCCCATTTTGACCAGTGGGGCATCACCTGTCTCAACGTCATGAGTAGCCCCGGCGCGGGGAAGACGGTACTGCTAGAGCGGACCTTGGCTGCTCTGGCCCCGACGGTTTCCATGGCGGTGATCGAGGGCGACATGACCACGGAGCTCGACGCCGAGCGGCTGCGGCAGCATGGCGTACCGGTGATTGCCATCAATACGGGGCGGGCCTGTCACCTAGACGCGCAGATGGTGGCTGGGGGAATTCACAGCCTGACTGCCAACCATGACCCCGAGGCCCTAGACCTGGTGCTGGTGGAGAACGTGGGAAATTTGGTGTGCCCAGCGGAGTTTGAGGTGGGGGAGCACGCTAAGGTGGCGCTGCTGAGCCTCACCGAAGGTGAGGACAAGCCTCTCAAGTACCCGATCATGTTCCGCGAGGCGGACTGCCTGCTGATTACCAAAGTCGATTTGGCTCCCTACCTAGATATTGATTTGGCGCGGGTTGAGGCCAATATCCGCCAAGTCAACCCTCAGGCGACTATCTTGCCGGTGTCGGCTAAAACGGGCGAGGGCCTAGAGAGCTGGTTCGCTTGGGTGCGCCAGCAAATCAAGCGGGTGGCCTAAGCACAGTCGCTTTTCTGGTTCTTGGTGTATCCGATTCCCGTGGCTGCCGCACTCCTCTGTGAAGAAAGGGCGGTGCCGTTGGTCCGCTGCCAGGTGAAGATGAAGCTGGACCCGCTGCCCATCTCAGACTCCACCCAAATTCTGCCGCCTTCTGCACCCACCAGCCGCTTAACAATGGCGAGTCCAATGCCCGTACTCACAACGCCGGCCTCAAGGGCACTGTTTTTCTGGGCGGCGTTGGCGAGGGTTTCAAAAATGCCAAAGATCCGCTCTCTGTCTTCTGGGGCAATGCCAGGTCCCTTATCGGCGATCGCAAACCGGTAGCCGTTCTCCTGCTCGCAGGCTGAAACGGTGATATCTCCCTGTCCGTCAACGCAGCCGTATTTAATGGCGTTGCTGAGTAGATTGGCCAGCACCTGCGCCAGCATCACCCGCCGCACCCAAACCGTCGATAGGGACGATGTCAACCGGATGGCCACGCCAGGCGGAATGGTCAGGGTACTCACCACATCCGCCAGCAGCTCTCCTAGGTTGACCAGCTCTGGCGGCTGCTTTACCCGCCCAGCCCGGGAGTACTGCAGCAGATCGTTGATCAGGGCCTCCATGGTTGACGCCCGGTTAGACAGCAGCTTCAGCTGATGCTGATTATCCGGGGGGAGGCTATTGCCCAAGTCTTCCTGCAGCCATTGCGATAGGTTCTGAATCCCGCGCAGCGGCGCTTTGAGATCGTGGGAGACAATGTAGGCAAATTGGTTGAGGTCTTGATTGCGCTGGTCGAGGTCTGCGGTCATGATCTTGAGTCGCCCGTTGAGCCGCGTCAGCTCTCTGGCGCGGGTGGCAAGGGCCTCCTCGGCCTGCTTGCGCTTAGTAATGTTGAGGCTAATTCCCGTCATGCGGCTAGGATGCCCGTCACCGTCATGGAGAGTTTGACCAATGAGGGTAAGCCAGCGCAGGCCGCCAATGGGGTGAAGAATGCGAAACTCCACGTTGAGGCCGCTGTCTTGCTCTAGGGCGTTTAAGATGGCTTGATTGACGCGATCGCGGTCGGGCGCGAGCACGGGCGCGAGCCAGCTCTCATAAGAGGGGACCACTGAATCATCGAGGCCGTAAAGCCGGTAGTACTCGTCAGACCAGGTGATTTGGTTAGTGGTTAAATCCCAGTCCCACAGCCCGGCACCGGCAGCCCGTTGCGCTAAGCGCAGCCGCTCTTCGCTCTCCCGAAGTTCAGCCTCCACCCGGCGGCGCTCCGCTAGCTCCCGTTGGGCCTTTTGGTATAGCTCCGCCTGCTGCAGGGCAATGCCCACCTGGGCTGCAATGTCCTCTAGTAGCTCCACCTCCAAGGGCTGCCAGCGGCGGGGCTGACGGCAGTTGTGGGCAATGAGCATCCCCCACAGGTGACCGCTCTGCAAAATGGGCACCACCAGGTTGGCCTGCACCTGTAGCCGCTCTAGAAGCCGCACGTGACATTGATCGACGCTGCCGTTGTGGATGTCGGGGCGCAGGGCCACCCTGCCCTGGCGAAAGTAGTCCACATGCTCTGTTTTCAAACAGGGGTCATGGAAGGAGCCAGCAAGTAGCGATGCCCACTGAGCACCGACCGACTCGGTCACCACATCCCCTTGCCCGTTTTCGTAGAGGCGAAATAGCAGCACGCGGTCGGTTTGCAAAAACTGCCGCACCTCATCTACTGCCGTCTGCAGCACCTCGTCTAGATCTAGGGTTTGATGGACCCGGCGAGTAATTTCAGAGACGAGCCGCTCCCGCTCGATGCGCTGCTGCAACTGCTGCCGTAACTGCACCCGCGATATCGCCCCGGTAATGGCGAGATGCAGCGCTTCTGGGGTCATCCGCTCCTTGACCAGGTAGTCTTGAGCGCCCGCCTTCATCGCCTGTACAGCGATCGCCTCGTTGCCCTGGCCCGTCACCATCACTACAGGGAAATCTGGTGGCTCCGGGGAGTCCCCCGCCTCCCGCTCTACAGCGGGCAGTTGGCTCTGCATCTGAGCTAAGAACTCCAGTCCATCTAGATCAGGCAACCGGTAGTCTAGCAGAACGGCGTCTGGCTGATGCTGCTGCCATAGGACCAGACCCTCCACCCCCAAACTGGCCTCTATGAGCTCGTAGGTGTGCTCGGTATCGCGCTTTAGATAGCGGCGATACAGCTCCCGATCCTCGGGAGAGTCGTCCACAAGCAGTACGGTATAGGGTGGTTGAGTCATAGTACACCTGGATACCGGTGAGGAAGGGTCGTGACTTGAAACCAGTAGTCTACTAAGGTCTTGATATCCTGTTTAAGCCGAGAGAAATCGATTGGTTTGACGATATAGCTGTTGACGCCATATTCGTAGCATTCCTTGATATCTCTAGGGCTGCTGGAGGTGGTGAAAACGACAACCGGAATCGTTCTTAGGGTCTCGTCCTGCTTAATTCTTTGCAACACCTGGCGACCGTCGGTTCGCGGCAGATTGAGATCTAAAATAATCATGGCGGGCTGGTAGGTGTCGTCCTCACTGTAAGGCCCGCGGCGGTAGAGGTAGTCCAGCGCTTGCTCTCCATTGACGCAGCGCTGAAGGGGAATCGGTTGGCAGGTTCGCCGCAGCAATCGCTGTAGGGTTTCAAAATCTTCGTCGCTGTCTTCGACAATCAGCAGCGGGGGGGCTAGGGTGACGTTCGTGAGTACAGCGCTCATCAGCTTTCCTCTCCATCCAGGGTGAAGTAAAAGGTACTGCCTTCATCCACGGCGGAGTCAACCAAAATGGCGCCGCTGTGACGTTCAACGATCTTTTGCACAATGGTCAAGCCGACGCCAGTCCCGCCGCCGTAGACATCCCGGCCATGCAGCCGTCGAAAGATTTGAAAGATTCGCTTAAAATAGGCCTGCGAAATGCCGATACCGTTATCGCGAACGTAGAGGACCGTTCGGCCTTTAAAGGGTTGAGTAAACCGAGGGCCAAGCTGACGAGCTTCCCCGGGGTCTGCTAGCTTCAAATAGCCAATTTCCACCCAAGGGTCAGCTTTATCATTATATTTGATGGCGTTACTGATCAAGTTGGTAAACAGTTCGTTGAGTTGGGAGCGATCGCAGTTAATTACCGGCAGCGGTCGCGAAATTCGAAATTCAATATCGCTCTGGGGCCGTGAGGCGCTCAGCATAGCAATCGACTGCCGCACCAGCACGTCAGTATCCACCGGCTGGCGGTCTAGCTCTGCCCGGCCAATGCGCGAGAAGTGCAGCAGGGAGTTGAGCAGATCCTCCATTCGCTGACTCAACCGTACCAGGGTCTGCAGCTTGGAGACCCCCGATTCGTCTAAAACTCCCTCGTAGTCTTCCATCAGGAAGTTGGCGTAGTTGTGGATG
>JBCCAG010000803.1:0-2187 GCA_039814955.1 Cyanobacteria bacterium P01_A01_bin.135 | reverse complement strand
CAAAAAGATTTGCTCCTTCCCCTGGTTGTGAAACTGAAAGATGCGGGAGTGCTCTAAAAAGCGGCCGATAACGCTGACCACTCGGATAGTCTCACTGAGACCAGGAATACCGGGCCTCAGGCAGCAAATTCCCCGCACCACCAGGTCAATTTCTACCCCAGCCCGGGAGGCGCGATATAGAGCCCGGATGATTTCAGGGTCGAGCAGCGCGTTCATCTTGGCCCGAATTGCGGCGGGCTGGCCGTTCTTGGCGTGGCTCGCCTCCCGATCGATTAGCTCTAGCATGCGGCGACGGAGGCTGACGGGGGCAACCAGCAGCTTGCGGTAGTTCTCTTGCCGGGCGTATCCCGTCAGGTGATTAAAGAGCTCCGAGAGATCGGCGCCAATTTCCTCGTTGCAGGTGAATAGCCCTAGGTCTGTATACAGGCGGGCGGTTTTGGGGTTGTAGTTGCCGGTGCCAATATGGACATAGCGGCGAATGCGATCGCCCTTTTTGCGTACCACCAGGGTGATCTTAGTGTGAGTTTTCAGCCCCACCAGACCATACACCACATGCACCCCAGAGCGCTCAAGCTGGCGCGCCCAAACAATGTTGTTCTCCTCGTCAAAGCGGGCTTTGAGCTCCACCAAGGCAACCACCTGCTTGCCGTGCTCGGCGGCGCGAATCAGGGCTTTGACGATGGGGGAATCCCCAGAGGTGCGGTACAGCGTCATCTTGATGGCTAGTACGTTGGGATCTACCGCTGCCTGGGTGACAAACCGCTGCACCGTGGCAGCAAAGGAATGGTAGGGGTGGTGGACCATCAAGTCCTGTTGGCGAATCTCGGCAAAAAAGCTGCGGTCTTCCTTGCTCTCCCGCTCATCAAACAGCCCATCCCCCTGCTGCAGACGCGGCGGCACAACGGGTTGCCAAGGCTTATCCTTGAGCTTTGGCAAGGGCAAACCCATGAACTCCATCAGGTGGCCCAGGCCGATCATGCCGTGGATATCGTAGATTGACCCGGCATCCAGCTCCAGCTCACGAATTAAAGTGTCTCGCACAAAGGCCGGGGCGTCGGCCTGAATCTCAATGCGGACGGCAGAGCCCCCGAGCCGCCGCTTGCGCAGCTCTTTTTCAATGGCCAGCAGCAGGTCGTCCGCTTCGTCTTCTTCTACCTCTAAGTCGGCGTTGCGAGTAATGCGGAAAAAGCAGTACTGCTGGATTTCCATGCCGCGAAACAGCACTGCGAGGTTGTGAGCAATCACCTCTTCCATAGGGACCCCCACCCAGGCCAGCTTGCCCTGATCGCCCAGGGAGCTGCACAGCTCTGCGGGCAGCTCTACAAACCGCTGGGGTGGAACCTTGATGCGGGCAAACCGTTCGGCTTTGCCGTCCGGGTCTCGCAGCAGCACCGCTAGATTGAGGCTGAGGTTAGAGATGTAGGGGAAGGGGTGCCCTGGGTCTACCGCCAGGGGCGTGAGCACCGGGAAAATCTGCTCAACAAAGTGGCGCTCTAGGTACTGCTGCTGCTCATCGGTGAGATCGGAGTAGGAGAGTAGAAAAATCCCCGACTGAGCCATGGCCGGGCGCAGGTTCTCTTCAAAGCACTGGTGCTGGAGCGCCACTACTGGGTGTAGCTCATTGCCAATGTCATCGAGCTGCTGCTGGGGCGATCGCCCATCGGCGGTAACGGTGTTCACACCGGCCTCCACCTGCTGCTGCAGTCCTGCCACCCGCACCATAAAAAACTCGTCTAGGTTAGAGCTGACAATCGCCATAAACTTTAGCCGCTCTAGCAGCGGCGTCCGGTCGTCTATACCCTCATGGAGAACGCGGTAGTTAAAGGCCAGCCAGCTCAGCTCGCGGTTAAAAAAGAAGTCAGGATTGTCTAGCGGGGCATCCGGGGAGACCTCTGCCAGCGCGGCATCCGGCTGGGGCGGGCTAATGCCGGTGGCGTTCATCGCGTCGCCGTTGGCCTTTGACTGAGAACTTGATTTGGCCGATGCTTTCGCAGCCGCTGTCCCCGTATCCTTCGCCGCTGCATCCACCTTGTCACCAGCATCCGAGGCGATCGCCGCCTTTGTCTGCTCTTTTGGCTTGGCAGATTTGCGCGCAGCGGGGTTAGTATCAGCAGACTTAGGCATGATGACGTGACCTGTGTAGTTGCAGATGGGCAACAGGGTCCATAGATAAGCCCTGGCCGGCAT
>JBCCAG010000743.1:0-2403 GCA_039814955.1 Cyanobacteria bacterium P01_A01_bin.135 | reverse complement strand
TGACGGCGAGAGGACACCTCGGCGATTACCTCAGCGATCGCAGCTTTGAGCTACTTCCATGCTAACCAGTTTTCAGGCCGTCGCCTACCCCGTTAATATCTTTATCAAGGCTTCGAACTCTGTTCTCTAGATATTGCCGCAACTCACATGACCCCACCTCCAGCGCCCCTACAGACTCCCCACAGCGGCTATCACTGGCGCGGTAGCCGCGATCGCTTTTTCGAGGGCTGGTACTACCGGGTGACGCTTCCAGAGCGGGGGCAAACTTTTGCGTTTATGTATTCCGTTGAAGATCCCTATGGGAGCTGTCCCCACAGTGGTGGGGCAGCCCAAATTTTGGGGCCCGACGATGATTACTTGTGCCGCACCTTCCCGAATGTGGCGGGGTTTTGGGCCTGGCGCGATCGCCTGGGTCTGGGGCACTGGGGCACCCAAACGACTGCGTATCGTAAGCTGGGATCACCGCGATATCTTGATCCCCCAGTATTTGAGCAACAGGTTGACCAGGGTTATCAGGCCACCGCAGCTTGGCACCAGGGCCAGCTCCTAGACCCAGGGGGCAATAGCGCTCGGTGGCAATACGCTATAGAACCCCGGTACGGCTGGGGCGATCCTGACCGGGATCAGCAGTCCACCGCAGGGTGGCTCTCCCAACTGCAAATTTTTGAGCCGGGCTGGCAGATCCTGATGGCCCATGGTCTGGCCAGTGGATGGATTGACTGGCAGGGGGAGCGCTACCGCTTTTCCCAAGCGCCGGCCTATATGGAGAAGAATTGGGGGGGTGCCTTTCCCCAAAAGTGGTTTTGGGTCAACTGCAATAGCTTTGATGTGGCTGACCTAGCGCTGACCACTGGCGGCGGACGGCGCAGCGTCCTCTGGTGGATGGAAACGGTTGCCATGGTGGGCATTCACTACGGCGATCGCTTCTACGAGTTTGCCCCCTGGAATGCCCAGGTCCACTGGGAAATTGCTCCCTGGGGATCGTGGCGCATCTGGGCCGAGAACCCCACTCACCGGGTAGAAATTACGGCCACCACCGACCGACCTGGCACCCCCTTGCGGGCCCCTACCCTAGATGGGCTCGCCTACTGCTGCCGCGACACTATGCAGGGGGAGGTAACGCTACGTCTGATGCGGCGGGATGGCGCTGTCGTCGTCGCGGCAACTAGCGACACCGCAGGCTTAGAGGTTGGGGGGAGTTACTGGGAGACGGTGTGGCGATCGCCCTAGCGCCATCCATAAAAAACCGCTGTATGATGGGGTATGACCTTTGGTCGATTGGGGCTGTGGCTCAGCTGGATAGAGCAAGCGCCTCCTAAGCGCTAGGTCGCGCGTTCGAATCGCGCCAGTCCCGTCGAAAGGCCCACCCGGTTCGGTGGGCCTTTTAAGGATAGCTACACCTTTTTCAGCCAGCTAAACATGGCCCGCAGGTCCTGGCCCACCTCTTCAATGGGGTGCTCCGCTTCTCGGCGGCGCGTGGCGTTAAACATCGCCTTACCGGCCATGTTTTCTGTCACAAACTCCCGGGCAAACTGGCCAGTCTGGATTTCCCGGAGAATTTTTCGCATTTCGACCCGGGTATCGTCAGTGATGATACGGGGACCTCTCGTGTAGTCCCCGTACTCTGCCGTGTTCGAGATGCTGTCGCGCATCTTGGCCAAGCCCCCTTCCACCACCAGGTCCACAATCAGCTTCACCTCGTGCAGGCATTCAAAATAGGCCAGCTCCGGCTGATACCCCGCTTCCACTAGGGTCTCAAACCCCGCCTTAATTAGCTCGCTCAGCCCGCCGCACAGCACGACCTGCTCGCCAAACAAATCCGTCTCCGTCTCCTCGCGGAAGGTGGTCTCCAAGATACCGGCCCGGGTACCACCGATGCCCTTGGCGTAGGCCATAGCGCGATCGCGGGCCTGCCCAGAGGCGTCTTGGTAGACGGCGAACAGGCAGGGAACGCCCTGGCCCTGTTCGTAGGTGCGCCGCACCAGATGCCCCGGTCCTTTGGGAGCCACCATCACCACATCCACCGAGTCAGGGGGAACAATCTGCGCGAAGTTGATATTAAAGCCGTGGGCAAAGGCTAGAACATTTCCTTCTTTTAAGTTAGGCTCAATCGCCTCGGCGTAGACCGTTCGCTGCACCTCATCGGGCAGCAGCACCATAATGAAGTCTGCCGCCGCCGCCGCGTCTGCCACCGGCTTTACGGCGAGACCTTCTGCTTCCGCCTTTTGAATTGAGCGGCTACCTGGATAGAGGCCGACCACCACGTTGACGCCACTGTCTTTGAGGTTGAGGGCATGGGCATGTCCTTGGGAACCGTAGCCGATGATGGCAACGGTTTTTCCAGACAGCAAATCTAAGTTCGCATCAGCGTCATAAAATAGGCGGGCCATGAGATTTCCTTTC
>JBCCAG010000913.1:0-1684 GCA_039814955.1 Cyanobacteria bacterium P01_A01_bin.135 | reverse complement strand
TTTGAGCCGACCGGGTCGATGACCCAGGAGCGGGAGGGCGAGGTGTCGGCCCAGGCGGATGAGTCCTACTGCTTTGGAACTTCGAAGCCTATTCCTGATTTGGTCATTGAGGTGATTGTCACCAGCGGCGGTCCCGACAAGCTAAAGCGCTATCAGGCGCTGGATGTCCCCGAAGTTTGGTTTTGGCAAGATGGCGTTTTCAGCCTCTACCGTTTGCGGCAAGCGGGCTACGAGACTGTCACTCGCAGTGAAATTCCAGAATTGGCGCAGCTTGATATTTCGGTACTGGCCCGCTGTGTGCTAGCTGCGGAGACCTCTCGGCTCGAAGCCGCCAAGCAGTTTCGCGCCGAACTGAGGCGGTAGGAAAGCGGTAAGGCGATTGAACTAAAATCGAATCTGGTATTCCAGAACGCCCCTAGTGTCCTCCTCCAAATCTGTATTCGCCCGAATTTGTAGCTCATCGGTGAGCCGGTAGCGGGCCCCGAACTGCGGCGGGCTGGTGCTGCCAATCAGCTGCAGCACCGTCAGCGATAGGTCATCGGTGACGTCGACGCCCGCCTCCACGCCAATGCTGATGGGCAGGCTGGAGTCGCCGCCCACGTCCGTGGTGGGGAAGATGCGGAACAGATCCAGGCCCAAAGCATCTACCACCTCATTGCTGAAGCTGGCAAAGGTGCCTGACCCCACGTAGCTCGCCAGGGCTAGGGCCGTATCGCCTTGAGCCAGCTGGTTCACCAGGCCGCCGCCAATCAGGGCTACTAGCTGGCTGTCAGTGCGGGCAGGCTGACTCTCTAGCTCTAGGTTCTCACTCAGCTGGCTAAGGGGGCCGTCAATGCGGGCAGTGACCTCCACTGTTTCAAAGCCACCAAAGGAGGGGATAGCAGCCTGGTCCGCCACCTCGGAGGACGCAAAGGGAGAGGAGGGAGGTACTGGGGTTTGCTGGCTCTCCGGTACATCGGCGATCGCCGTCACCCTGAGGATGGGGTCTAACCCCCGCTCTGGCTCTAGAATTACCACCTGGGGCTCGCCCCGGTCTAAGCGGAACTGAGTGGTATAGATATTGATCCACCCCGAGTCGAGCATTAGCCGTCCGTCGGGTCTGAGGCTAGCCAAGGTGCCGTTCACCGTCAGGTCCCCGGAGGCCTCGATATTAAAGAAGGGCTGACCGGCAATTTCTAGGTCGTCCGCCAAGATGATCCGCAAGTCGTTAAAGCCGATGCGGCTAGCGAAGCTGTCGGCATCGGGGGTGGAGCGCTCCAGGGCCACCCCAAACTGCTCCAGACCGGCAATTTCTCGCTGGGGAGGGCGATCGCTGCTGACCTCCTCGGGCACCGGGGCCGCTTTGTCGGTACTGCCGCCCCCCAGCAGGCCCAGTCCACCGATAAAACCGCTGATGGGGTCCACCCGGCCATCGGCGATCTGCACCGTGCCGCCGAGGGTGGGCTCCGTGGCCGCCCCCGTCACCTGCAGGTCGCCGTCCACCGTGGCGCTAAAGGCCACATCGACGGCGGTTTCCACATCGAGGTCGATGGGCACCTGATCTAAGGTCACCTGCAGGGCCCCAGACTGAGCCGGATCAAATACCGGCAGGTCCCCGGTGATCACGATATCGCCACCGTTGAGCTTAGCGTTCAGCGTCTCCACCTCTACCCGCTGCAGGTTAAAAGCCACTATCCCGTTCAGG
>JBCCAG010000561.1:0-3323 GCA_039814955.1 Cyanobacteria bacterium P01_A01_bin.135 | reverse complement strand
GCTGTTCACCGGCGAGGTAACCACCCCCCAAGACTGGCTGCGCTACCAGCAGTTTGACCCCGAACGCGGCTGGGGCGACACCCTCTACGCTCTGTCCACCCACCCCGAGCATCCGCCCCTGTACTACCTGCTGCTGCGGGGCTGGATGGGGCTATTTGGGGACATGGTCGCTGCTGTGCGTAGTCTATCGGTGGTGTTTGCCCTGCTGTGCTTTCCGGCCCTGTACTGGCTGTGCCGGGAGCTGTTTACTGAGCGAGTGGGGTCGGTGGCGGTGGCGCTGTGGGCGGTATCGCCGGTACATGTGCTGTATTCTCAGGAGGCGCGGCCCTATAGTTTGTGGACGCTGCTGACGCTGCTGCTGACGGCGCTGCTGCTGTGGGCATTGCGGCGGGGGAGTCGTGCCAGTTGGGTGGCCTATGGGGTAATGCTGACAGTGAGCGCCTATACGTCGCTATTTACGGCGATGGTGTGGGTGAGTCACGGGCTTTATTTAGGACTTTCAAAACGTCTTGGCTCCCTCCTAAACTGGCTCCTCGCCACTGTGCTAGCTGGCTTCCTGTTCTCCCCCTGGCTCTTCGTCATTTTGGTAAACCGCGATCGCTTCCAAGAAAAAACCAGCTGGGTCAACTTCGACGCTCCGTTCCCTATCCTCACCAAACTCTGGGGCCTACATATCAGCAGCGTGCTCATCGATCTGGGGTTGCCCCTAGAGCACCCCTACACCTACATCGCCCCTGCCCTGGTGCTGCCGCTGCTGGGGTGGGCACTGTGGACCCTGTGCCGCCACGCTCCCCGCCGCACTTGGCTGCTGCTAGTCCTCATGCTAGTGGTACCCCCCGCCATGCTGATTTTGCCGGACTTGCTAAGGGGCGGGCAGCGATCGCTCAATACCCGCTACTTTTTTCCTACTTTGAATATCGCCGTGGTGGTGATGGCCTATTTGCTGGCCCACTTGTGGCAGCGTCGCCCTCGGCTTGCTGCTGGGGTGATGGCCCTGGTGTTTACCGCTGGGGTCGTCTCTTGCAGCCTCAGCGCTATATCCACAGCCTGGTGGAATAAAGGCCTGAGCTACCACAACGTGCGCATCGCCGCTGTGATTAACCGATTAGAGCAACCCATTATGGTCAGCGCCTGGAGCAATAACCTCTTGGGTAACCTGGTGTCCCTGGCCTACTACCTGGACGAAGACGTGCAGCTGCAAATCTTTGCTGACACACCCCTGCCCCCCTTCCCCGACGACGGGCGCGATCGCATTCTATTTGAGCTTAACGAGCGGCTGATTGAGTCGGTGACGGCAAACGGCTATACCGTCGAGGGCTTTACGCGGGATAATGTACCGTTATTGAGGCTAACCCGGCCCGGGCCGTGACCCGGTGGATGCGATGAAGCTGATTATTCAAATCCCTTGCTACAACGAGGAAGCCACCTTAGGCACCACCCTGGCGGAGCTGCCCCGCCAGGTCCCGGGCGTTGATGAAGTGGAGTGGCTGGTAATCGACGACGGCAGCAGCGATCGCACGGTGGAGGTGGCCAAGGACTGGGGGGTGGACCACATCGTTAGCTTTGAGCACAATCGGGGGCTGGCGGTGGGCTTTATGGCAGGGCTGGAGGCCTGCCTCAAGGCGGGGGCGGACATTATCGTCAACACCGATGCCGATAACCAGTACTGCGCTGCCGATATTCCTAAGCTGATTGAACCCATACTGCGGCGGCAGGCGGAGATCGTCATTGGCGAGCGCCCCATCAAAGATATCGCCCACTTTTCCCCCATAAAGAAGCTGCTGCAGGGCCTGGGGAGCTGGGTGGTGCGCCTAGCCAGCAATACCAAAGTGCCCGATGCCCCCAGCGGTTTCCGTGCCTTTAGCCGCAGCGCCGCCCTGCAGCTCAACGTGTTCAACGAATACACCTACACCCTGGAGACCATTATCCAGGCGGGCCACAAGCGGATGGTGATTACCTCGGTGCCCATCCGCACCAACGGCGACCTGCGCCCGTCGCGGTTGGTGAAGAGCATCCCCAGCTACATCCAGCGCTCCATCATCACCATCATTCGCATTTTTATGGTGTACCGCCCCATGCGGTTCTTTACTATTTTGGGAGGATTACCGCTAGGTGCCGGGCTGCTGTTGGGGCTGCGGTGGGTGCTGCTGTTTCTGTTTGACGACCCCAGCCGTGCCCGTGCGCCAAGTCTGATTTTGGCGGCGGTGCTGATCTTGATTGGGGTCCAGCTGTGGATTTTTGCGCTGGTGGCGGATCTGCTGTCGGTGAACCGGAAGATGATGGAGGATATTCAGCTGCGGCTGCGGCGGCGGGATATGGAGGGCGATCGCTAGGAGCATGGTTATCATAGTGTCAAGGCATGAGATTTGAATTTGACCCCGCAAAGAGTCAAGCTAATTTGCAGAAGCACGGCATTGATTTCCTAGATGCACAGCAGATTTGGATAGATTCAGACCGGATCGAGATTCCAGCTCGCACGGTAGATGAGCCAAGATTCTTGGTGATTGGCAAGATTGCTGGAAAGGTCTGGTCGGCTGTGATTACCTATCGAGGCGAGAGTATCAGAATCATCTCCGTTCGGCGTTCACGCAAGCAAGAGGCAGACCTCTATGAAAGCGAAGGAATTTGATGCTCGATTTGATGATGGCGAAGACGTTATCGAATTTCTTGACCTATCGAAGGCAAAGCGTCCTGGTCGGTTACATCATGCACCGCACTTCTGGGTAACGTTTGGTCCGGTTCATGTGGACGAGCGCGATCGCCTCCAATTTTCGAAGCAGGTGCTACCAGAGCTCCGCCATTTAGACGCTGTGGTACGAGCCGATCGCAGTGAGGTTTTGGTAGGGACGGCAGGTGTCAAGGGCTTTGAAACGCTGCTAGGGTTTTTGACGGCGGAGGTGACGCGGGAAAGCTTGACGGAACTTTTTCAATGGATGGGGGACAGGTTTACGGATAAGGCCTTGAAGGTGAAGGTAAAAGTAGGGGAGCGGGAAATCGAGCTGGAGGCCACTAGCCGTAAAGAGCTAGATGACCTAGAGCAGCGCGCCACACGGTTGCTGACAGCCATGGCCGACGATAGCCCCAATTCATAGGGTGGGTTCTTGGCCCATCCTGGCCCCGTCACTTCCCAAAAATCCGTGTCTAAATTAGCTCTGTTGATCGGCGTCAGCGACTATGGCGATGGCTTTGAGCCGCTGACGGCTCCCGTCAAAGATGTTGTAGCGCTACAGCATGTTCTGGAGGATCAGGAGCTAGGAGGATTCGAGGTTGCGACCCTAGAAAACCCCAACCCTACTGAGATGCGATTAGCGATAGAGCGGCTG
>JBCCAG010000685.1:0-2683 GCA_039814955.1 Cyanobacteria bacterium P01_A01_bin.135 | reverse complement strand
TGAGGACCTACGCACTGAGATTCAAGAGGCGATGATCAAGCACGGCATCAACCTGCTTACCAATACCAAGGATCTGATGCTGGAGAAGGGGGACCATGGCCTTACCGTCAACGTGATCACGGAAAGTGGCTCAGACTGCGTTGTCACGGATGTCGTCAGTCTGTCGGCCCTGGGCCGCAAGCCCAACATTGCGAACCTGGGCCTGGAGAACACCAAAGTAGAGGTGGTGGACGGGGCGATCGCCGTTAACCCTGCGGCGGAGACTGCCGAGCCGGATGTGTACGCAGTGGGGGACTGCACCGACCGCATCAACCTGACCCCAGTAGCCATCAACGAAGGGCGCGCCCTGGCGGATACCCACTTCGGCAGCAACCCCCGCACCATGGACTATCGCAATATTCCCACTGCGGTGTTCACCACCCCAGAGGCCGCCACCGTGGGCCTCACCGAGGAAGAGGCGCGGGCGGAGTACGGCGATGCGGTGAAGGTGTACCGTTCCCGCTTCCGGGCTATGTACTATACCCTGCCCGGTAAGGACGAAAAGACCCTGATGAAGCTGATCGTCAACCAGAACGACAATGAGCGGGTGCTAGGGGCCCACATGGTGGGAGACCACGCCGCGGAGATTATTCAAGGCGTGGCGATCGCCGTCAAAATGGGGGCTACTAAAGCTGACTTCGATGCGACGGTGGGCATTCATCCCAGCTCGGCGGAAGAGTTTGTCACCATGCGCTAGGGCATGGGAATAGCGCGGCCTAGATCTCGATGGAGTCTAGGGTGTAGTTCTGCCACTCCCGCGACGCCTCCATCTCCACCACGCGGGGCTCCACAGTGAATCGAGCAGGGGTATCAGCGCTGACGTTGATGCGGGCAAAGGAATAGGGGCGGCGCTTTTCGCTGCCGTGGCCGCTGCGGCCCAGAAACAGCTGGGAGCGGGCCACAGGCCGCTCGATGCCGTCTAGCTCCTCAAATATAATGTCCCCCTCCAGTCGCTGTCGCCGCAGGCTATAGCCGCTGCCGCCGCATACTACCCAAGCAATGCCAGCGTCACCACGGCCCGTGTCTTCGGTGCGCAGGTAGTCAAAGCAGTGGGCGTGGCCGCTGAGCACCAGGTCCACCACGGGGCGATCGCCCAACGCCCCTCCCACCGATGCCTGCACCTGATCAAACACCCACCGTAGCCGGTGGCGCACCGCCAGGGTTTGGCCCTGGTTCCACTTGGTGGCCTCGGTGATGTAGGGGGGGTGATGGAAAAACACCACCCGGCCCCGCACCCCCTCGGTGTTCCAGGATTCAATCAGCCGCTGCTGCAGCCAGTTCAGCTGCTCGCTGTCCACATCGTCTGCGGTCTGGGGGGTTCGGGTGAGCTGCTTTTGGGCGTCGCGAATTTCCTCGTCCACCTGCTCGTACTTTGCCTGTAGGTCGTTGAGCCGTTCGGCCTCGTCTGGCTTGCTGGGGTCGAGGGTGGTGGCCTTCTCGATGATCTCCGCCTGCTGCCGCTCCCACTGGGCCCGCTGGGCCTGGAGGCGATCGCGCTGCGCTTCCCCAGTGGCGGTATCAGGGACGACTTCTGGGCCGTTGATGGTGTTGGAGTCCAGGGCGTAAAACTCTATTCCCTGGTGACGGAACCAGTAGTAGCGGTTGGGCAACCGGGTAAAGGTTCCCGGCTGGTAGGTGAGGCAACGCCCGGTGTCGGTTTGGGTGGTGTAGTGTTGGTCCAAGTGCTGGGCCATCTGCCCGGGCCCCATGGGCTTGGGGTAGTCCAAAAAGGCGCGGCTGTAGGCATCCCCGCAGCGGGAGCCATGCAGACCGATGTCTAAGTCCACCTGTCGCCGCAGCAGGTAGCGCAGCGGGGCCATTACCTGGGCCGTAATCCCCAGGGCTAGGGGCAAGTCGTAGTAGTCGTGGTTGCCAGGCACCAGGAACATGGGGGTGTTGAATACCAGGCGGTCGAACCGGAGACGCTTGTACCGCTCCCCACCCACCAGCAGCTCCCGGTAGGGCTTGATGAAGTTCTCTGGGTACTGCTCGCTGGACCCCACTAGATACACCACATCCCCGGTGTGCAGAACGAAGTCGCACTCGCCCGTTTGGGCAATCATTTGCTCTGCTACCCGCCGCTGGGGGTTATTCCCCCGGTGCCGTCCCGTGCCGGTGTCGCCAATCACCAAGAAAGAAAATGCCCCCTCAGACCCCTTAGAGTCGCTTGCTAAGGCCAACCGCATCGGGTCAATGTTGCGCGCCTTGATCTCAGCGTGGTGACAGCGCATGCGCTGGCGCATTAGGGAAATCTTGCGGGCGATGGGTGGGTCGGTGATCAGTTTCATGGCTACTCAAGTGAATCTGGGGGCAACCCCGTGGGCGAACCCCCTAACAAGTTAGGTCATCTCCGATGGCGATCGCCACAGCGGCCTAATCGAGGGCAACAAGCCGCTAGTCACCCCAGGCCCTTCCAGCCCCGGCAGTTCCCGAGACACATGCCCCCCAGCCCAGCGCCACAGCGCTCAAACATATCCCGCCCTTATGCGCCTTCAAAGGCAGCATGGCTGCGTGATCGACTAGGGCTGGTCAGTGCTATCGGGGGCAGCAGAAATAACGTACTCCAATTCTTCCCCATCGTCGCCAAATAGACCAAATAGCGGGCCTAATGCCGCGCCAAACACGAAGCCCCCCGCGTGGGCCC
>JBCCAG010000705.1:0-2570 GCA_039814955.1 Cyanobacteria bacterium P01_A01_bin.135 | reverse complement strand
TGGGGCTGGGTGCCTTTTTGCTGGTGGCCAAAGCCATGTCCTTTGGCGGCCTGTACGACCCCACTACCCAGACGGTGCGCCTGGTCACCGAGCCCACTCTTAGCCCCGCCACCATCTTCGGCTACTTCTTCGGCACCGAGGGCCGCTTCTGGCTCGCTAGCGTCGATAACCTGGAAGACATCGTCGGTGGTCACATCTGGATTGGCGCTATCTGCGTGGTCGGCGGCATTTGGCACATCGTCACCAAGCCTCTGCCCTGGACCAAGAACCTGTTTGTCTGGAAAGGGGAAGCCTACCTGTCCTACAGCATTGGCGCGGTGAGCCTGATGGCCTTTGTCGCCACTCTGTTCGTCTCGGTGAACACCGTGGCCTACCCGACTGAGTTCTTCGGCCCGCCCCTGAAGCTGGTGTTCGACCGCTTCCCGGTGTTCGTTAGCCCTGACGGGGTGGCAACCAACCGCGTCTGGCTAGCCAACGCCCACTTCTGGCTTGGGTTCTTCTTCCTGCAGGGACACCTGTTCCACGCGCTGCGAGCTGCGGGCTACAGCTTTAAAGAAGGCCGGGTCACTGAGGAAACCCGCGGGGAGGCGAGCCTAGCATGACCGCCGTTCAAACTGGTTCTCTCAAGCAAGCTAATCCGCTGAAACCCCTCGGCTTCACCACCGACCCGGCTGACCCCAATGCCCGCGTAGAGCAGTCCCTTGATCCCTATTCCTGGTGGGCCGGCAACTTCCGCTTCGCCGACCTATCCGGCAAGCTGCTGGGGGCCCATGTGGCCCACGCTGGGCTGATTGTCCTCTGGGCCGGGGCCATGACCCTATTCGAGCTGTCGCGCTTTAACCCAGAGCTGCCCATGTACGACCAGGGGCTGATTCTGCTGCCCCACTTGGCCTCCCTGGGTATTGGCGTGGGAGCCGGCGGCGCGGTGACCAGCACCTACCCCTACTTCGCCATCGGCATGGTGCACCTGGTCAGCTCCGCCGTGCTCGGCGCAGGCGGCATCTACCACTCTGTGCTGGGGCCGGAGAAGCTGGACACCGACGGCTTCGGCTACGACTGGGAAGACGGCGACAAGATGACCACCATCGTCGGTGCCCACCTCACCCTGCTAGGGGCGGGGGCGCTGCTGCTGGTGCTCAAGGCCACCACTTTTGGCGGGCTGTACGACCCGGCCATAGAAAATGTGCGGCTGGTAACCGAGCCTACCCTCAATCCTCTAACGATCTTTGGTTATCTGGTGGGCATTACCCCCGAGGGCTGGACCCTGAAGGGAATGACGGCGGTGAATAACCTGGAAGACGTCGTAGGCGGCCACATCTGGGTGGCTATTTTGTGCATTGGCGGCGGCATCTGGCACATCGCCACCACTCCCACCCGCTGGGCGCAGCGGGTGCTGGTATGGTCCGGGGAGGCGTACCTCGCTTACAGTCAAGCTGCTTTGGGCTATATGGGCCTCCTGGCCGCTGCCTTCGTGTGGTTCAACACCACGGTGTACCCCGAGGTGTTCTACGGTCCTGCCGGGACTACCACGGCAGACGGCATGATTACCCCCAGAACCTGGCTGATGCTGTTCCACATTATCCTGGCTGGCCTATTGCTGGCGGGGCACCTGTGGCACGGTCTGCGGGCGAGGGCGATCGCGGCGGGCTTCAACTTCAGCAAGATGAGCTTCAACCAGGGGGCGCTGTATGGCGACGCCCAGTTCAACAGCGGCTCATTATTTGAGGGCATTGTGCAGCCGGCCAAGCTCGACCCCCAGGTGGGCAACCTAGCGACGCCCCTCAATGCCAGCGTCGCCTCCAAGAGCTGGCTCAACAACCTGCCTATCTACCGCAAAGGGCTGCCGCCCATTGCCCGGGGGCTGGAGATCGGTATGGCCCACGGCTATCTGCTGCTGGGTCCCTTCTTAAAGCTGGGTCCCTTGCGGAATACCGATAGCGCATTGATTGCGGGAGCCGGTGGTGCTTCGGGTCTAGTGCTGATTTTAAGCGTCTGCCTGCTGATCTATGGACGAGCGGTGTTTGACGGCCAGCGCCAGCTCAGGGGCGAGCTGCCAGAGAACCTGCGGTCTTACCGAGGCTGGAGCCTGTTTACCTCGGGCTTCCTCGTCGGTGGGGTGGGGGGCGTCATCTTTGCCTGCTTCATCTTGCTCGAGATTGGGCGAGCCGGTCTTGCCTGATGGGTGCGAGGGCTAGGCCAGTGGGTGTGTGGCTAGGGTCGAGCGTGCCCTACGCCACTTACTCTCTCATCTGTCGGCCTGCCCTTTCTAAAAAACAGCTTTATTTCAGAGGCAATATAATATGACCCTTCCTTTATTAAGCTATTCTCCGACGAGCCAAAATCAGCGGGTTGAGGGCTTTGAAGTCCCCGGCGAAGAGCAGCCGCGCCAGTACAACCTAGACTCCAGGCTGACTGGACCCGAGATAGACGCGGCTATTTGGGCTGCTTATCGCCAAATTTTCAATGAACAGCAGATGATAGAAGCGAATCGGCAGCGGTTCTTGGAATCTCAGCTGCGCCACAACCAGATCACCGCCCGCGACTTTATTCGCGGACTGCTGCTCTCCGAT
>JBCCAG010000907.1:0-1729 GCA_039814955.1 Cyanobacteria bacterium P01_A01_bin.135 | reverse complement strand
CATGGTGTACCAGGTGCCTTTGCCGGAGCCCCTGTTCTTCATCGAGCCGTCGCGCACCGAGGCTAACAAAATGCACGCCTTGGAAGAATACGGCCCCATGTACGTGCGGCTGTACGAAGATGTCACCCGCTTCGGCCATATCGCTATGGCCTACGACTACCCGGTAATGGTGAACGACCGCTACTTGATGAAGCCCAGCCCTATCCCCCGATTCGACAATCCCAAACTGCATATGAGTCCGGCGCTGCAGCTGTTCGGCGCGGGGCGGGAGAAGCGAATTTACGCCCTGCCGCCCTACACCAAGGTGAAGAGCCTAGACTTTGAGGACCACCCCTTCACCGTTGAAGCCTGGGACAAACCCTGCGAATTCTGCGGCGCGACGGACACCTACCTAGACGAGGTGGTGATTGACGACCAGGGCAGCCGCATGTGGATATGCTCCGACACCGATTACTGCAGCCAGCGGCAGCAGAGCGCCCAACAACCCATCCAAAAATTAAATTAACGGCACCGCCATGCAGCCCCTCCTCACTGTCCACAATCTCAGCAAAACCTACGGTCCCATCCGCGCCTGCGATCGCATCTCCTTTGACCTCTACCCCGGCCAGGTGTTGGGCATCATCGGCGAGTCGGGGTCGGGGAAGAGCACCCTGCTGAGGGCGGTGGCCGGGCAGATTCCGATGGATGAGGGGGAGGTAACCTACCGCGATCGCGCTGGGGAAGCCATCAACCTGCGTACCCTGCCTGAGACCCGCCGCCGTCGACTGATGAAGACCGAGTGGGGCTTTGTGCAGCAGAACCCCCGAGACGGGCTGCGGATGACCGTTACCGCCGGAGCTAACATCGGCGAGCGTTTGTTAGATGTGGGGGAGCGCCACTACGGCAATATCCGCACCGAGGCGCTGCAGTGGCTGAGTCAGGTGGAGATCCCTGATGGCCGCGTGGACGACTTTCCTAGCACCTTTTCGGGGGGGATGCAGCAGCGGCTGCAGCTGGCCCGCATTCTGGTGACCCGGCCCCGGATTGTGCTGATGGATGAGCCTACCGGGGGGCTGGACGTGTCGGTGCAGGCCCGGCTGCTGGACCTGATGCGATCGCTGGTGCACACCCTGCACCTGAGCGTGATTTTGGTGACCCATGACATTGGGGTGGTGCGGCTGCTGGCCCACCGGCTAATGGTGATGCAGAACGGGCAGGTGGTGGAGTCCGGCTTGACGGACCAGGTGCTGGATGACCCGCACCATCCCTATACGCAGCAGCTTGTCAGCGCGACGCTGGTTCCCTGATGGGCTTTTGACGGCGCTGGTTGGGGTTGTGCATTTTGCAAGGACATGGCGCTGCCATGTCTCTACCGTTCGAAAATCCATTGGATATGACAAATTCAGGCCTTACATCAACATAAATTTTTTCGCGCTATGACCCATCAGCTTTTATCCCATCCCAGTCTGCCAGACAATTTTTCTCCCAGCGCTCTGCTTCACGCCGAGGGACTGCACAAGCGCTTTGTCTTGCATCACCAGGACGCCACCATTCCGGTATTGAAGGGGGTATCCCTCACCGTTGAGGCAGGGGAGTGCGTGGCACTGCAGGGACCCTCCGGCTCTGGAAAATCTACCTTCATGCGATCGCTGTACGCCAACTACCGGGTTGACCAAGGGGCCGTTTGGGTCAAGCACCAGGGAGACTGGGTCGACCTCACCCAAATCCCAGACCACGATTTACTCGCCGT
>JBCCAG010000039.1:0-13625 GCA_039814955.1 Cyanobacteria bacterium P01_A01_bin.135 | reverse complement strand
TTCATTGCTCAGGCTGAAGAGGTTATCGACTTCAGCAAGGATCTCAACGATGAAGGCAGGCTGATTGCTGAATTTTGGGAAGATGGTGGTGGAACGTCGTTTCCTCCAGGCACCTGGATGACCTTTGGTCAGTTTGTTTCCGCCCGGGACAACAACTCCCTAGATGAAGATGTAGAGCTATTCTTCACTCTCGGGAATGCCGTCTTTGATGCGGGCGTGGCCACCTGGGAAGCTAAGGTGTTTTACGATTACGTCCGCCCCATTCGGGCCATTCGTAACCTGGGTGAGCTTGGCCTAATTGGCGAGTTCGATCCTGACCTGGGAGGATTTGCGATTGAAGCCTATGCCGGTCCCGGTCAAGGAACCCAGAAAATTCTAGCAACGGACTTTATCACTTACCAGACCCCCAATGCTGATGTCTCTCCTCCCTTTGCGGAATATACCTCGGGTCACAGCGCCTTCAGCGCGTCAGCCGCTACCGTTCTAGAGCTCTTGTCCGGAAGCGACCGGTTTGGCTCAAGCGTCACGTTTCAGCCGGGAGAATCTCGCTTTGATGTCGGTGTTACCCCCGCGGAAGAGCTCACCCTTGCCTGGGATACCTTCTCTTTTGCCGCCGATGAGGCCGGTCTGTCTCGCTTATACGGAGGGATCCACTTCACAGACGGCGATGTCAATGGCCGCTCTCTGGGTCAACAAATTGGTGTGTCAGCTTTTGAGACCGCCCAATTCTTCATCAATGGGGGTGAGGAGAGTCCGTTCCTGATTGGTAGCCGCGATGGTGATTCGCTGACCGGCAGCTCAGACGATGAAGAGTTCCACGGACGGTCAGGGAGCGATGTTCTTACAGCGAGAGCCGGGGATGACGCTCTCTATGGCGGAGATGGGGATGACAGCTTGACGGGCAATGCCGGCAGCGACAAACTCTACGGTGAATCGGGCGATGATACCCTCTTGGGTAAGCTTGGCGATGACCAGCTTTTTGGTGGCGCAGATGTCGACTTGTTGAGAGGAGCGAAAGGGGGCGATCGCTTGGTCGGGGGTGTCGGTGACGATACTCTGAAGGGCAATGCTGGTGATGATGTCCTAATTGGCAACAACGGGGACGACACGCTGGTTGGCGGTAATGGCGACGATCGCCTCGGGGGTGGCCTGGGCGACGATACCCTCACCACAGGGATTGGTAACGATAGGGTCGTAATTTTTTCAGGGGATGGAGTCGATACGGTAACAGACTTCTCCGATGGGTCTGACCTAATCGTATTGGCCGATATTGACTTCAGCGATATCACCCTGTCCCAGCAGGGAAGCGGCACCCTGATTTCTTTTGGGGATGAGTCGTTGCTGGTGCTTGAGAACGTGAGCATAGAGCAGATTTCTGAGACCGACTTTGTTTAGACATCCGCTCTAAGTCCGCTACAGCGTTTTCTATGCTGGCGGGTTACGGGAAGTGGAGGTGCGCCTTCACCTCCCAACTCTGTCTCTTAACTAGGAGGACATAAATAAACGGCGCTATCGAGGGGCGCCCCCCCAATATCGTTTACTCGTGGCCAAAGCCATATCTACGGCACCTTCGCCTCTATCGCCGCATCTAAAAATGCCAGCGGATAGCTCATGTCCTCAGCGAAGCCCAAAATGCCTGGGTCCCGGTGCTCATACAGCAGCTTACCGTCGGCATCAAACAAAAACGTACCGCCCCGCTGGGTCAAGTAGGCCGCATCCGGCACATAGGTACTCCAATGGCCCAGCACCTCCACCATATTGCGCAGCCGCAGGGTCGCTAGCTCAAAAGGCCGCTGAAACCCCCGTCCCCCCGCTAGCTTGAAGAAATCTCCCTTAAAGGGCGGCAGCGGTCGGGCATGGATCGTTTCCCCATCGGCAATGAGCTGTGGGGCCCGGCGATCGCCCCGGTACCCGCGAAACACCTCTTTGAACGTACCGGGGCTAGCGATACCCGCACACATTAGCATCAGGTTCAGCCAGGCTTCCTGCCCCGGCTTTAGCCCCGGCAGTGACACCGACAGCCCTTCGTAAAGGCCTAATTCTCGGTGCAGTGCCGCCTCCGGGTCCACCAGCAACTGCTCTGCCGGGAAGCCCACATATTGGCAAAATCGCTCCCCAGAGCTGCGATCGCCGATGCCCACGGCGCGCACCGAAATCTGGCTAGCCTGAAGGCGATCGCGCTCTCGCTGCAGCCACCAGGCATACTCCAAGCTGTCAAAGTCGCCGAGTTGGGGTAACAGCAAGACAAGCTGACGAGCGGTTCTGCTGGAGTTGAGTACCGGCACCATTGCCCCATCGCTGATGCGCTGACGCTGGGTAGTCTGCAGTTGGGTATAGAGATCCACGCTGGGTAGAGAGTAGTGAGATTGCGGTTGCCCAGCTTCACTGTACAGCGTTTTTAAGCTGGCGGTGCTTGACACCCCGCGCCGCCGATAGGCCCCTCAAGAGGACTTGGGCCGCAAATCTCCCCAGTTGTCTGACACCTCCAGGGCGCTGTCAATAAAGAATAGAGAGTTGACGGTTTTAGCAATCAGCTCGTAGCCTTGACCTGCCAGCAGTTTCGCTACCGGGCATTGCTGCGCCGTCGCCAGCGAGACGCTGTTGATGTCTTCGGCGATTACCACTTTGGGCCGGTAGGTCGACCAGTCGTTGGAGGCTAAAATCTCGTGGTCCAGGCCTTCTACATCGATAGAGAGGAAGTCAATTGCTTGGCCTGAGGGCAGATGCTGGGCGAGTAGGTCAATTAGGGGGCGCGCTTGGAGCTGCCGCTGCTCAACAACCCAGTACGCCTTGCTAAACGCCTCGTCTTCAAGCCGCTGCTGATATATTGTCTCTGAAAAGGTGTTCAGGACCGGGTTGTTGTAGAGGTAAAAGGTCAGCGTTGCGGGCGCTTTGGCGATGGGAACCTCCAGATTGATGTCGTCAGGGCGCAGGGCTTTGAAGAGGGCCATGCTGCCTGGTGTGGCGTCGATGTTGATGCCGCGCCAGCCCTTGCGGTAAAAGCTGTAGGTATTAGAGTACTTTTGAGGGTGATGGGCCCCAATATCGATATAGAATCCCATCTGCTGATTGGGAAACAGGCGCGCTAGCACCATGTCTTCACCCTCCTGGGAAAAGCAGAGCCTGTGGTGCTCTGTAGCTGCCTTGGGATAGTAGTAGAAGCTGGAGGGCGATCGCAGGATGCGCAGCAGCTTTTGTAGCTTGGCTAAATAGAGGCTCATCTCGGCTATAGCAAATCTTGGGAAGCGGACATTTGCTATTTACCCAGAAACGCTGTCTCTAGCCGGAACTATACCGGAAGGATAATGCTTCTATCTCCAAGCCTGTAGAGGTCACCACATGTCAAACCTGTCAATATCGCCGCTGCAGCCTAGGGACTGGCCCCAAGTGTGGGCGATCGCGGAACCGGTATTTCGCGCCGGCACTACCTATGCCTTTGACCCGGCCATTACTGAGGCCGAAGCGCACCGGGTCTGGGTGGAGGTGCCCCAAGCCACCTACGTCGCCCGCGACGAAGCGGGCCCGATTCTTGGCACCTACTACATCAAGCCCAACCAGCCGGCTCTGGGCTCCCATGTGTGCAACTGCGGTTACCTTGTGGCCAGCGCAGCCCGGGGCCGTGGGGTGGCAACCCTGATGTGTGAACATTCGCAGCAAGAGGCGCGGCGGCTCGGCTTTCGGGCAATGCAGTTTAATTTGGTGGTCTCCACTAACGCGATCGCGGTGCGGCTATGGCACAAGCTAGGCTTTAAGACTACGGGAACCCTGCCCGGTGCGTTTAAGCATGCCGAGCAGGGGTTTGTCGATGCGTTTGTGATGTACAAACCGCTATCGCCCTAGCGAAACTTGGGTCCCAGACCAACAGCCCCGGCGTAAACGGCTTGCTCCCCTAACTCCGACTCGATGCGCAGCAGCCGGTTATATTTAGCGACCCGCTCACTGCGGCACAGGGAGCCGGTTTTAATTTGCCCGGCCCGGGTTGCCACTGCTAGGTCCGCAATGGTGGTGTCTTCCGTTTCCCCAGAGCGGTGGCTGATGACGGAGGTATAGCCGCTGCGGGTAGCCATGTCGATGGTTTGCAGGGTTTCGGTCAAGGAGCCGATCTGGTTGAGCTTGATCAAAATCGAGTTGCCCGCCCCATCGCTGATGCCCCGCTTGAGGCGCTCGGGGTTGGTGACAAACAGGTCATCTCCCACTAGCTGGACGCGATCGCCTAGTTGGGTCTGGAGCTGCTGCCAATTCTCCCAATCTTCTTCGTGCAGCCCGTCTTCGATGGAAACGATGGGGTACTGCCCGCACAGGGTTTCGTAATATTTGATGATGTCAGCCGGGCTGTGGTCTGCGCCGTCGTAGGCGTATTGACCATCTTTGTAGAGTTCGCTGGCGGCCACATCTAGCGCCAGGGCCACCTGCTCGCCGGGGCGATAGCCCGCCTTTTCAATGGCCGCAATCAGCAGCTCCAATGCTTCGCTATTAGAGCCCAGGTTAGGGGCAAAGCCCCCCTCATCGCCGACGCCCGTCAGCAGTCCTTTGTCCTTTAGCACCTTGCTCAAGGCCGAAAATACCTCCGCACCCCAGCGCAACGCCTCTTTGAAGGTGGGGGCGCCGTGGGGCACGATCATGAACTCTTGAATATCGACGTTGTTATCCGCATGGGCCCCGCCGTTGATGACGTTCATCAGTGGGACGGGCAGCAGATTGGCGAGCGGGCCGCCCAGGTAGCGGTACAGGGGCAGCTCTAGGGCATTAGCAGCGGCTTTGGCTGTCGCCAGGGAAACGGCCAATATTGCGTTGGCTCCCAGGTTGGCCTTGTTGGGGGAGCCATCTAGGTCGATCATGGTTTGGTCTATCAGCGCCTGGTCTAAAGCGTCCATGTCCACCAGCTCCAGGCCTATTTTCTCCTGGACGTTGGTCACCGCCTTGGAGACACCCTTGCCGCCGTAGCGCGCTGCATCGTCATCCCGCAGCTCATGGGCCTCAAAGGTGCCGGTAGATGCGCCGCTGGGGACCTGGGCTAGCCCAACGGCACCGCCCGTCAGATAAACTTCTGCCTCAATTGTGGGCCGACCCCGTGAATCAAGAATCTCACGGGCCAAAATATCTTCGATTGCCGTTTCAAAGGCGTTGATCATCGTCTACTCCATTGTGATCAGTTAGTTGCGATCAGTTAGTGCGTCTTTACGTAATAGAGGAGGGGAAACGTTGAGGGGGGTACTCACCGACTGAGGGGCTACGAGCGATCACTATCCGCGTCGTCTTCGCAACTGTAGCACTCTTACTAAAAGAATTTTCCTAAGGTAAATGGGCAAGGGCTTGATTGCAAAAGCGCTCCAGGCAGTTACTGCGATCGCGCTGGGCTTAAGCGTAAGATCATAATTAGCTAGACTGGCATCGGGCGGCTTTGCCCTTGTAAGGGGGGCGCTGCTCAGAGCCGAATCACTTCAGCCAGGAGACAACAAATGCGAATGCTGCACACGATGCTGCGGGTCGGTGACCTCGATAAATCGATTCAGTTCTACTGCGAGGTTCTGGGGATGACGCTGCTGCGCCGGAAGGATTACCCCGGCGGCAAATTTACCTTAGCGTTTGTGGGCTATGGCGCAGAGGCGGACCATACGGTGATTGAGCTGACCTATAACTGGGGCGTGGATAACTACGACCTTGGAGATGCCTATGGCCACATTGCCCTTGGCGTAGACGATATTTACGCCACCTGCGAGGCGATTAAGGCGCAGGGGGGCAACGTGGTGCGCGAGCCGGGACCCATGAAGCACGGCTCCACCGTGATTGCCTTTGTGCAGGATCCGACGGGCTACAAAATCGAACTCATCCAGCTGGGGACCCAGGGCTCGGCAAAGGCTGAGGATCGCCAAAGCGAGCCTCAAGCGACGGTAGCCAGCTAGGCTAGCCAGCGATCGCTTAAGCCCCTGCGCCAGCGGGATTGAAAACCGTCCTGAACGTGCTGGTGGCAGGCGTAAGCTTAAGTAGGAAGGTTCCTTAGGCTTGCAACACTCATTAAAACGCAAGTCGGTATGCTGTTTATTCTATTGAATGGATAGCATACTGACTTTCCTCGCTTTTACCCATGTCCTGCTTTTACACGGCAACCACAGGGCTTGTTAGGGCAAACTGCGCGCTAGGCCCACCTTTTACGAGAAGTGGAGTCAGCCGCGATCGCTACGGAAGATGTCCTAAGTAGAGCGCCGTAAGTAAATGTAGCGGTTAGGGGGAGCGCCTCCCTTCCGTTTAATTGCGGCTGTGCAATTAATGCCTGAGAGAATTTCGCGAGCGGTGCTCGGTACGCACCTTAGCTCCTCCAGGATCTGTGGGGCCAGAGTCTGCGATAGGGCCACTACGAGATGGCCGGCTACCGATCAGGAAGACTTCACGACGCATACTTCACGTCACATAAAGAATTCGCAATGCGATCGCCTCTGGCGGAAGGGACCGCACTGTTTGCCTATACAGTGAGTTTACGAGCAAAAAGTAGTATATTTCACATTCCCCGATTCCCCCAAAAGGGTTATTTTTTGAGCAGATGGGACAAATGTCCCGCTCTCTGCCCGAAATCACGGGGATGACATCTGTAGTTACACGCAGCTTGACCCGTCGTATGTCCTTACCTGTTCCTGTTCGCTTGACAGGCGATGGCGCTGGCCCCACTCACCTCATCTGAAGGCTATGACCGACTTTATTCCCGTGTATCCCTCTGAAACGGTTTCTACGGTTAATCCGACCTACTCTCCCCAAGTAAAGGAGCCTGTCAGTCTCATGCAGAGCATCATAGAAGGCTTACCCGATGGCGTATTGATTCTCACCCGCGACGGCGGCATCATCAGCAGCAACAGCCTCGCCCGCGCTATCTGCCGGCAGCTCAGCAGTTCCACCGACCCGGTGAACAACGTACCCCCCGCGATATGGGTCATTTGTGCCCCCTTGCTAGAGGGCGATCGCCTGATGAGCGTCAGCGTTCAATGCGAGGGCACCCTTAATGCCGCTGCCCCTGTCCGGGTCCGCGCCCGGTGGCTGCAGCCCGACGCCCCCGACCGAATCCTAGTGATGCTGGAAGATCAGTATCAGGCGGCGCAGCAGCGAGCCCTGGTGGAAGGCGCACGCTTTGGATTCACCACCCGAGAGGCAGAAGTGTTTTTATACCGGTGCATCAACTACACCTACGACGATATCGCCCGCAAGCTGCACATCACCATCAACACGGTTAAAAAACACATCAAGAGCATCAATATGAAGCGCGAGAGCCACTTAGACGACTTGTCCGCCTAGTCAAAAGCAGCCCTGGTAGGGGCTGCTTTTAATAACGAGGTAACAATGAGGCCCTAGAGCTTGACGGCAGTTCCCGTCCCCGTAATCAGCAGCAGTACGCCGGTCTCATCTAGGTTAATTGTCCCGGTGTTGATTTCAATGCCGATCACGCCATCGGCTCCCAAGCGGGCGGCCCGGCGGCTGAGCTCTTCAATCACCTCCTGCTGGCCCCGCTCGAACACCCGCTCGTAGCCAGCAGTGCGTCCACCGATAATGTCGCGAATGCCCGCAAAAAAATCTCTCAGTGCGTTGCTGCCATACACCACCTCGGCAGTCACCACTCCCAAATACTGGGTGACGGTCGCCCCTTGAACCACATCTGTTGTAGAGAGGATCATCGATACTTTGCTACCCCATAACGCCACGCTATTCTGGCACAATATAGGGCCCGCCGGGCAGCGTAGAACTGAGGAATACCCCTGATCATCATTAGACCTGAAGTTGGCTAAAGGGCGACAAACCGAGTATGATTGCTCACTGTAATTACTGATCCTCTTTTGACCTCGACCGGCTCCTGTATCCGGAAAACCCAGTAGGTTGGAGGATTGATGGTGTGAGTCATATTCATTCAGGCCCGGAGGCCCATGACATTATCCGTAATTCAACGTAGCCTTTGCCTCGTCGGCGCTCTGGCAGGGCTAGCTCTGCTTGTTCCCCAGGCGCCTGTAGCGGCCCAAACTCCGGTTGTTGCGGTGGAGGACGCTGATGAGCGGCTCAACACGCTACTACAGCAGGCCCTAGAAGCGGTAGAGGCAAATGATTATCCTCAGGCGATCGCCCTCTACCAGGAAGCGGCCACCCTGGATGATAGCAATGCTCGGATCTTTTCTGGTATTGGCTACTTAGAAGCCCAAGGCGAGAACTTTGAAGCAGCGGTGGCAGCGTACCAGCAGGCGGCGGCCCTAGAGCCTGACAACGCCGATTTCCAGCGTGCTTTGGGCTACAGCTTGGCACAGCTGCAAGATTACGCTGGGGCGGCCCAGGCCTATCACCGGGCAACGCAAGTCAGCAGCAATAATACCGAGGCGCTGCTAGGGCTGGGAGTCGTATTGACCCGGCTGAAGGACTACGAGGGCGCTTTGGAAGCCTATCAACAGGTGGCGGCGCTGCAGCCGAATAACGCTAGCATCTATGAGTTTATGGGAGCCCTGTTCATTGAAGAGGGCCGCTACCAAGATGCCGTCGAGGTACTCGAGCAGGCACTGAGCCTATCCCCAGCCCGCAGCAGCGTCTACCACAACTTGGGGGTGGCCTGGGTCAACCTCAATAATATTGAAGCTGGCTTGGGGGCTTTTCGTCGCGTGGTAGCGCTCGATCCAAGCGATGCTGAGGTGCATCTACAAATTGGCGATATTTTGCGGGCGCAAGGTGATACGGATGCCGCCTTCAACGCTTACCGTCGCGCGTCAAGCATCAACCCAGATCTCCCGGAAACCCATGCCCTCCTGGCCGATATCTATCTAGAGCGGGGCGACTTTTCGCGAGCTGTCGTTCACTACCGGTGGGCAATCGAACTTAATCCCTCGGCTGCCGAAGCCCACTACCAGCTGGGCCAAGCGCTTTTGGGGAACCGGCAGGTACGGCAGGCTAGGGAATCCTTTGAGGAGGCTCAGGCGCTCTACCAGCAGCAGGGAAATGCCGAGGGCGTTGCCCAGGCAGCGGAAGCGCTGGCGAATTTGTGATCACGGCCTTGGCCACCCTCGGCAGGGCTGCACATAAAGCTGTAGCCCTGCCAATAGGCAACGCTAATTAAACACATCAAATTTATCAATTAGGCCTAAATATCATTTTTTCTAATGGATTAATCGACCCTTTAGATCCATCGGGAACAATGAATTAGCCCCAATGGCAGCGAGATAACTTAGCCATCTGCCTAAGCATTTAGGCCTACTCCCTTCGTCTGAATGAACGGTATGGCAAGCACCGTAGAGACAATGCAGCGCAAACTTTGACTGCTGAAAATGCTGCATAGCCGACTGATTATTCTTCGGCAAAGCCCCCTCGAACAACCCTTAGGAGTTTCCTATCACTGCCATTCGCACCAGAGAGACTGTGCTAGTTTGTAACAGCTCTGTGAAGCAGCGCAAATTCATAACAAGTACGAGATAACAGGTACAAACAAGCAGGCTATATGCCGTGCCCCGTCCAATGGCATCCAATGCTGGAGGCTCTGGGCTTTTAAGCAAGCTGCTGGAAGAGTCCCGCTAGGCGGCGTTCTTAAGTAAGAACCCGTTCAGACAACAGGACTCCCTAATCCACAGCGTCTTGCTTAGTCGAGTTGAACAAAACCTTTATGAATCAACAGCTTTTAAGTAGATTGACGGCCACGCTTTTCGCCATTTCTGTTGGCCAAGCACCTCTTGCAGCCGCCTCAGTGACTGGTGATGAACGGCAAGTCGGTGATGCTTTGCAGGAAAGCGCATCGCTAGCAGGTGTGTCGCAGGCTGACAGCCCAGAGACTGGTACCGAAGCGGTCAAAGTCGGCGAGTATCAGTCGCAAGACCAACTCCCTAACTCTCAGGATGACACGGTCGCGACGATCTATGCCCACCAGGTAGACGGTCGCCAAGCTGCCACACTATACGTCAAGGACATTCCAATTCTGACGACCTTAGGGCCTACTGGCGTGGCCCAGACCTCGCTTCAGGGCAACCCATCACAGGGGCAGCCGTTGAAGATGGGGCAGGCGTCTGGAGAAGCAGAGCCAACATCGGCGGGGACAGGCGCAGCCTCCTACGAGCAAGACCCCGTATGGCGGGCCACCGCGATCGCTGCCCTGCTGAACCAAGCCCATCGGAATCAGCTGGCACCAGAGACCATCACCGCTCACTGGGACAGCGATCGCGAGCGGTATGTGCTCAAGCTGGACGGCGAGCTGTTTGTGACCCTAGACGAACGGCTGCTGCCGCCGGACACCACAGGCGACGCCGCTGAAGATATTCTGCAGATGGCCAACCGCTTGCGCCGTCAGTTTGGCGGGGAGCCGCTGACGGAGGTAGAGGGCCGTCCGCAGCCAGCGCGTCAGGTTGCCATTGGCCCTGTGCGGGCGCGGTTTTCTGGCATGGCCTCCTGGTACGGTCCTGGTTTCCACGGGCGTCGCAGCGCCAGCGGCGAAATCTTTAACCAGCACGCGCTGACGGCGGCGCATCCGTCGCTGCCTTTTGGCACCCTGCTGCAGGTGACCAACGCCAACACAGGCCGCACGGTAACGGTGCGGGTCAACGATCGCGGCCCCTTTAGCGGTCGGCGGGTGATTGACCTCTCGGCGGCAGCCGCCCAGGCCATCGGTATGATGCGCTCAGGGGTTGCCCCGGTGCGGGTAGAGGTGGTCAGCCGCGCTAACTAGCTTGGATGCTGGTAAACGCTCTGTGGAGGTAGCCCAGCGGGTTACCTCCCTCTATGCCGGCAAGGTCCACAAAGCGAAGAGAATTTTGTACACTACTAGGCGGAGACTTACATCATGGGGGGCTAGTGCGCTGGTTTACGTCAACGGTAGAGCTACGGCAATTTCTGAGCCGCGATCGCAGAGCACAGCCGTCTACCGACGACGGACATGACGCCAAGTCGCGCCGGGTGGGTTTGGTGCCCACCATGGGAGCTTTGCACGAGGGTCATCTTAGCCTGATTCGCCGGGCCCGCCGGGAAAACCGTCTGGTCGTTGTCAGCATTTTCGTCAATCCGCTACAGTTTGCCCCGTCCGAAGACTTAGGCCGCTACCCGCGTCAGCCGGATGCCGACTTCGACCTGTGCCAACAGGCTGGGGTTGATGCCGTGTTCGCCCCGTCTGTTGAGGACCTGTACGGCAGTGCCGAGCAAGCCCAGTTTACCCAGGTAACGCCGCCGCTAACCATGCTCAAGCCCCTATGCGGGGCAGCTCGCCTTGGCCATTTTGAAGGGGTGGCAACGGTGGTACTCAAGCTATTCAATATCGTGTCGCCCCAGCGGGCCTACTTTGGCCGTAAAGATGCTCAGCAGCTAGCGATTCTGCAGCGCATGGTGCAGGATTTGAGCTGCCCAGTCACCATTGTGCCTTGCCCCACGGTGCGGGCTGCGGATGGTCTGGCAGTTAGCTCTCGCAACCAGTACCTGACACCGCAGCAGCGTCAGGACGCAACCGCCATTTATGGCAGTCTTCAAGCGGCGGAGCAGCAGTTTTCGCGCGGGGTGAAGACCCGGGAGCCGTTGCTGGCAGCGGCGCGGGCAGTTGTTGAAGCGGTGGCCTCTCTTGAGCCCGAATATATTGAGCTAGTGCATCCCCGCACCCTAGAGCCGCTGCCGGAGATCAACCCTACCGGCCTACTGGCAATCGCCGCCCGGGTTGGCGATACGCGCCTAATCGACAATGTGCTGCTGCGGGACCGCCGCCCGGTGATCGCTATCGACGGCCCGGCGGGAGCGGGAAAATCCACCGTTGCCCGCCGAGTGGCTCACCAGCTGGAGCTGCTGTATCTGGATACGGGGGCGATGTACCGAGCGGTAACCTGGCTGGTGCTAGAGACCAACACTCCCCCCGATGACGAAGCGGTGATCGCTGAACTGGTACGGCAAAGTACGATTCGGCTGCTGTCGCCTCAGGAGCTAGGGCAACCCACCCAGGTGTGGATTAATAACCAAGACGTCACTCGGGATATTCGCTTGACGCGGGTGGCTGAACAGGTTTCGGCGATCGCCGCTCAGCCAGCGGTGCGGCAGGAGCTCGTGAAGCAGCAGCAGTACTACGGGCGCGACGGGGGGATCGTCCTCGACGGGCGGGATATCGGCACCCATGTATTTCCCGATGCCGAGGTGAAGATTTTCTTGACGGCTTCGGTGCAGGAGCGGGCCCGGCGGCGACAGGCGGACCTGCAGCGTCAGGGGCAGCTCAATCTGAGCTTGGAGGATATCGAGCAGTCTATTTACCAGCGAGACCGCAAGGATTCTACTCGGGCGATCGCGCCCCTGCGCAAAGCGGCGGACGCCATTGAGATCCAAACCGACGCCTTATCTATAGATCAGGTAGTGGAGGCGATTGTCGACCTGTACTGCCAGCAGACTGAATAGCCTAGAGTCACAGCACGCTGTGACTCTGCGTGCTTACTTAAATATCCAGCTCTGCCAAAGCCAACTGCGGCCCGTAGGTCTCGATGAAATCTCGCCGAGGAGCAACTCGGTCTCCCATCAGCACTGTAAAGATCCGATCCGCCTCGGCAGCGTCCTCGATCTCCACCCGCTTCAGCGTCCGGGTCTCCGGATTCATGGTGGTGTCCCAAAGCTGTCCCGGCATCATCTCCCCCAGTCCCTTGAATCGCTGGATGTTGTAGTTGGCGTTCTGGGGGAATTCGTTGGCAATTAGCTGCGTCAGCTCGCGCTCACTGTAGCAGTAGTAATGCTGCCGGCCCCGCTCCACCTTGTACAGCGGCGGACAGGCAATGTAGACAAAGCCTCGGTCCACCATCTCCCGCTGGTAGCGGTAGAAGAAGGTGAGCAGCAGGGTACGGATGTGGGCCCCATCGACGTCGGCATCCGTCATGATGATGATCCGGTGGTAGCGCAGTTGGGCGGGGTCAAACTCCTCCCCCTTAATGCCTAGCCCCAGGGCCGTAATCAAGGACTGCACCTCATTGTTTTTGTAAATGCGAGCGTCGTCGGTCTTCTCAATGTTGAGGATCTTGCCCCGCAGCGGCAGGATAGCCTGGAACTGGCGATCGCGCCCCTGCTTAGCGGAACCTCCGGCTGAGTCCCCCTCTACGATAAAGATTTCGGACTCAGCGGGGTCACGGCTGCTGCAGTCCGCCAGCTTACCGGGCAGGGTAGAAGATTCCAGCACTGACTTGCGGCGCACCAGCTCCCGAGCGCGGCGGGCCGCTTCAGCCGCGTTAAAGGCCTGAATCGCCTTTTCAAGGACGGCGTCGGCGACATTGGGGCGAAAGTCTAGGTACTCGGTGAGCACTTCCCCCACGCAGGAGTCCACGATGCCCCGCACCTCGGTGTTGCCCAGCTTGGTTTTGGTCTGCCCCTCAAACTCGGGCTCGGGCACCTTCACGGAGATGACGCCGGTTAAGCCCTCGCGGATGTTCTCCCCCGCCAGGTTAGAGTCGCTTTCCTTGAGTTTGTTGCGCTTGCGGGCGACGGTATTCATGGTCCGAGTGAGCACCGTCTTCAGGCCCTCCAAGTGGGTGCCGCCATCCACGGTGCGAATGTTGTTGGCAAACCCCAGCAGGTTATCGGTGTAGGCATCGATACACCACTGCAGCGCTGCCTCCACCTGCACGCCATTGCGCTCACTCTGGATGTGGATCACCTCGTCGTGGATGGGCTGCCTGTCT
>JBCCAG010000834.1:0-2053 GCA_039814955.1 Cyanobacteria bacterium P01_A01_bin.135 | reverse complement strand
TAGTTCATGGAATAGTGGAACAGCGATCGCGCAATCACGAGGCCGTCCAGCAATGTCGCCGTCACACAGACATCAACACCCTGTTCTAGATTCTGCAGCATTCGACTAGCGGTGGACCCGTGGATGTAGAGGCAGTCCCCTGCGCGGCCGTACCCCATCGGGATGACAAAGGGCTGCTGGTTGGCAACGAAGCCGACGTGAACCACCAGCGCTTCATCCAAAATTTGGTTGATCAGCGCTCGGTCGTAATGTCCTCTCCGGGGTTGGCGTTTTACCTGACTGCGGTCAGTCGGTTTTAGGCTATTAGCTGGTGGCATGGGAACTCCTTTAAATTGATTGAACAGCGATTGATTGCATCGCGATAGAGACTAAGATATTCAAAGAATTGGCATAGCCCAATAGCCAATTCCGAGTTTTTTAGTAAGTCCAATTTGTGGGAGATGGATTTAGCGCTTTCCCTCGATCGCGACGCTGCCCTGCCCCTGTATCAGCAGTTGGCGGAAGAATTGCGGAGCGCTGTCCTGCAAAAACGCCTCAAGCCGAACCAACGGCTTCCCCCTTCCCGCCTACTGGCTCAGTCTTTAGCGGTCTCGCGGATAACCGTGACCCAGAGCTACGACCAGCTAATCAGCGAGGGCTATCTGGAGACTCGGCGGGGGTCGGGGACTTTTGTCTGTGCTCAGCTCCCAGAAGCCTATTTGCAGATTGAGACGGCGAGGGAGAAGGCGTCTCCCATAGCCGATCTCACCGGGCTGTCTCAGTTCGGTAGGTCATTATTAGCGGGGCAACCGCTGCGAGGGCCACGTCCCCAACGTGACATCAACTTTCGCTACGGCAACCCCGCCTCTGAGCTGTTTCCGATGACCCTCTGGCGACGGCTGCTGATGCGCCACTGCGAGGCGTCTTCAACGCTCATGAATTACAGCGCTGATGCAGCAGGATACCTGCCCCTGAGGCAGGCCATTGCCGACTATCTGGGGCGATCGCGGGCGGTTCACTGCAGCCCAGAGCAGGTGATTATCGTCAATGGCTCGCAGCAAGCGCTCGACCTGGTTGCCCGTCTGACCCTCGATGCTGGCGATGGGGTAGCAATGGAAGATCCGGGCTACTTGGGGGCCCGGTATTGCTTCGCCGCGCGGGGGGCTCAGCTAACCCCTATTCCCGTTGATGGGGAAGGGCTCCAGGTGGACACCCTGGCCCAATGCCCTCGGCCATTCAAGCTGCTGTATGTCACCCCTTCCCACCAGTTCCCCACTGGGGTGACGCTGCCTTTGGCCCGTCGATTGGCCCTGCTGCAGTGGGCTCACCAAACCGGAACGCTAATTTTGGAAGACGACTATGACGGGGAGTACCGCTACGGCGATCGCCCCATTCCGGCCCTGCAGGGACTTGATCGCGGCAACCGGGTCCTTTACGTAGGCACCTTCTCCAAAATTCTCTTTCCCGCCTTGCGCCTGGGGTATTTAGTAGTGCCCAGCGCCTGGATCCCGCTAGTGAGCCGCGCCAAGTGGCTGTGCGATCGCCAGTCGCCGCTGCTAGCGCAATATGCCCTGGCCGATTTTTTTACCGAAGGCCACTTTGAGCGCCATATCCGGCGGATGCGACAGCTCTATGATCAGCGGCGTCAGGTGTTAGTAGATGCCCTGCAGGCGGCTTTTGGTGCAAGCGTCACCATTTTGGGAGAAAAGGCCGGAATTCACTTGACGGCTAAGCTGAAAACCGACTGGATGGATGAGGTGATCATTCAACGGGCCGCCGATGTTGGGGTGGGTTTGGTCAGCGCCCGGGGCTACTATTTGGCAAAGCCCAACGCTGGGGAGTTTATTTTTGGCTACGCCCAGCTCGATGACGCCCAGATTCGCCAGGGAATTCAGAGGCTGGCGCAGGCTTTGAAGAAGTGATGTGTTTTGAGGGCGCGGTATCAAGAGCGATCGCCCCGCCCCGCTACCGTCTGGCTAGTCAGGGTACCAAAACATTCCCTTAATCCCTTCCGGGTCGGGAATAAAGCCCAGATTGCGGTAGAACTCCACCACGTGGGGGTCCGCAAACAGCG
>JBCCAG010000475.1:0-3819 GCA_039814955.1 Cyanobacteria bacterium P01_A01_bin.135 | reverse complement strand
TTTCACCGAGCCGAGGGCGCAGGGGCCGGGGTGCTCGGAAAAGGCTTTGGTGAGGGCGGCCACTTCGATGGGGTCTCCCAGGGCGGTGCCGGTGCCGTGGGCTTCGACGTAGCTGATGCTGGCGGCGTCAACCCCCGCGTCCTCTAAGGCCGCTGCAATGACGGCGGTCTGACCGCTGACGCTGGGGGCGGTAAGGCTCACCTTGTCGGCCCCGTCATTGTTGACGGCGGAGCCTTTGATGACGGCATAGATGGTGTCACCCTCGACCTGCGCCTCAGACAGCCGCTTCAGCACTACTATGCCCACGCCGCTGCCGAATACGGTGCCTTGGCTCGCAGCGTCGAAGGCGCGGCAGCAGCCGTCGGGGGAGGCGATGCCGCCTTCGTCGTAGCGATAGCCCTGGGGAGTGGTGTTGCCCACCGTAACGCCCCCCACCAGGGCCATATCGCACTCCTGGTGCAGCAGGCTCTGGCAGGCTTGGTGCACGCTGACCAGGGACGTGGAGCAGCCGGTTTGGATGCCGCAGCTTGGGCCTTTGAGGTCGAGCTGGTAGGACACACGGGTGGTCATCAGCCCCATGACGTTGCTGATTACCGCCTGTACGCTGTCCACCGACTCCCGCAGCTTGGGATCCGAGAACAGGTTGACTAGGTAGCTGTTGAGCGCCGCACCGCCGTAGACCCCAATGCGGCCTGGGTACTGGCGGCTGTCGTAGCCCGCGTCCTCTAGGGCGGCCCAGGCGCACTCCAGAAACACCCGATGCTGGGGGTCCAGCAGCTCGGCCTCGCGGGGGGAGTAGCCGAAAAAGGCGGCGTCGAAGCCAGCGGCATCCGTGAGGCCGCTGTGGGCGCGCACGTAGTCCGGCTGCTGAAAGGTGTCTGGGGAGACGCCCGCCTGCTCCAGCTCTGTGTCCGACAGGAAGCGAATGCCCGACTCTCCTGCTTTTAAGAGCTGCCACAGCGCTTCCACGCTCTCAGCACCCGGGAACCGCCCCGCCATGCCCACAATGGCGACCTGCTCCTGGCGGGCCTGCTGCATCGCTTCAAGCTGCGATCGCGCTTCCCGCAGGGCGCGGAGGATGCGATCGTCAGCCGGTGGATTGGTGGAGAGGTGAGTCATGGCTGGTTTAGGAGGCTTTCGAGGGCGGCTAGCTCTTGGGCGATGGGGTCGTCGGCTGGTGGGTTTTTGGGAGATTGGTCTGGCGGTGGGTCTGGCTGCGCTGGCGCTGGTTCTGACTTTGGGTCTGGTGACTTGAGTGCTGGTTTTGGTGCGGGTGGCTCGTCTTGCATTAACGCCCTCAGGTGGGCGGCCAGGGCAGCAATATTGGGGTGCTCAAAGATGGCAGTGGAGGATACCGACAAGCCGAGCTGGGTATCCAGCCGATTCTTCAGCTCCACCGCCATCAGCGAGTCTAGGCCCATGTCGAAAAAGCCCAGATGCGGGTCGGGGAGCTGGGTGGCCGATCGCCCCAGAACGCGGGCCACCTCCTGCTGCAGGGTAGTGGTCAGGAAGCCAAGCCGCTGCCGCTCAGGCAGTTCCTCTAGCTGCGATCGCCAGGCGGCGGGCTTGGCTGGGTCCAGGGCTGGATCTGTCGCGGCATCGGGTGCAGCGGCATCGGATGTCGCCTGGGTCACGAAGCGCTCAAAGAAGGCATCGGTAGAGACATCAGCGCGGCCCTGCTGAAGAAACTGCGACCAGCGGATGGGAATAACGCCCACCTGAGTATGGGTGGGGTTAGCAAGCAGCCGCGAGAAGATCTCCAGCCCTCGATCAGGGGCGATCGCCCCCACCCCTCGGCTTTGCATCTGCTGATCCACATTGCGCTCTGCTGCGGCCCCCACGCCAGACCAAGCGCCCCAGTTGATGCTCAGGGCCGGGAGTCCTTGGGATTGGCGATGGTGGGCCAGGGCGTCCAAGAAAGCGTTGGCGGCCACGTGGCTCCCCTGCCCCGGCGAGCCCAGCAGGGACGCCGCTGAGGAGAACAGCACGAAGAAATCTAGAGGCTGGTCCTGGGTGAGCTGGTGCAGGTGCCAAGCGCCGTAGACCTTAGGAGCCAGCACCGTCTCCATACGGTCCCAGGTAAGCTGCTGCAGCACCCCGTCATCCAACACTCCCGCCGCGTGGATAACGCCGCCCAGTGGCAGGTTGAGGGAGGCGATCGCCGCCGCTAATTCCTCGCGCTGGGAGACGTCGGCTTGCAGGACGGCTACCGCTCCACCCTTAGCTTCTAGCGCCTGAATTTGGGCCTCGGTTTCGGGGGAATCTGCGGCAGCGCGGCGGCTCACCAGCGCCAGGTGACGCGCCCCCTGGGCCACCAGCCAGTCGGCCACCAGCAGACCTAAACCACCCAGTCCGCCGGTAATCATGTAGGTAGCGTTGGGGGAGATGGAGAGGCGGGGCTGGTCGATATCGCCCTGGGGTAGGGTCAACACAATTTTGCCGATGTGCTGCGATCGCTGCATGTAGCGAAAGGCACTGACGGCGTCCAGCAGGGAAAAGACGCGATGAGGGAGGGGGTGAAGCTGGCCCGATTCGAAGGCTTGCATCAGCGCCGTTAGCATGGCCTGCACCTGCTGCGGGGCCTTTTGGGCTAGAGACAGCAGGTCCACCAGGTGGTAGGCCACCTGGGGCGCGACCTCGGCCACCTGCGCCACGCTCCACACGTCCCGCTTGCCGATTTCGATGAACCGCCCCTGGGGCTTCAGCACCCCCAGGCTCTTGGGGATGGCCTCGCCGGATAAGGAGTTGAACACCACATCCACCCCTTTCCCTCGGGTGGTGGCCAAGATTTCATCCGCAAAGTCCAGGGTGCGGGAATGCATCACCTGCCGCACGCCCATATTCTTAAGCGCCGCCCACTTCGAGGGGCTGGCCGTAGCGAACACCTCCGCCCCCCGGCTGAGGGCTATCTGCACCGCCGCCATCCCCGTCCCCCCAGCGGCGGCGTGAATCAGCACCCGCTCCCCCGGCTGCACTTTAGCCACCACGACCAGAGCGTAGTAAGCCGTCAGGAAGTTGGCGGGAATTGTCGCCGCCTCTATGTTGCTGAGATTACGGGGCTGAGGCACTACCAGCAGCGCCGATACCGTCACGTAGCGGGCAAAGCTACCCGCCGCTAGCGCCACGACGCGATCGCCCACAGCCAGATGTTTTACTTCGGTCCCGACAGCCACCACTTCTCCGGCGCACTCCACCCCCAGCCAATCGCGCTCGAAGGGCAGCAGCCCCAGGGTATCCAGTACGTCGATGAAGTTGAGACCAGCCGCCGTCACCCGAATCTCCACCTCGTTCGGCCCCGGTGCGCAGCGGGGCTGGGGTAGCAGCTCAAGGTCGTCGGGCGTCCCCCGAGAGGCGATGGCGAGGCGAAAGCAGGCGTTTGGGTCGGCTAAATTTGGTAGCGTCAGGGCAGCCGGCAGGCTAGCGCGATCCAGCCGCGCCACCCAGCGCTGCTGTCGGTAGGCGACGGCCTCAGCGGCTTTACACTCTAGCTCAGCCAGTAATTCTGTCGCCTGCTGTTCGGCTGGCGCCTGCGGGTTTAGGTCCATGCGGCAGCAGCGCAGGGCCGGGTATTCCAGAGCAATCACCCGCCCTAGCCCCCAGAGGGTAGCCTGGTCGGGGCTGGAAATTGGTGGATAGGCCGCGCCCTGGGTCACCACGTAGAGCTGCGGCGGCTGGGGCGCATCGGCGATCGCCTGAACCAGGTGCAGCAGGCCGCTGCAGTTGGGCTCAAGAGTCTCGCAATTGGGCGCAGTATCAGATTGGGAGCCAGTCAAATAGACAACCGTTTTTGGCGGAGCCTCGGCCAAATCCTGCCAGAGC
>JBCCAG010000173.1:0-6613 GCA_039814955.1 Cyanobacteria bacterium P01_A01_bin.135 | reverse complement strand
TGTTCGTGCTGGTGACCCACTCGCAGAACTGCTGCCATACGTTAGCGCTGCTGCGCTGCTGTAGGGTAGTAGTCATGAAAAATGAGTGCCTATCTATTTACAAGGTATGTACGTGAGAGTATGTAACCATTTGTTAACCTCTCACTGCTCTAATACTACAGAGTTTATTGGGGTTTGTAAAGGAATGTATACAAGCCTTAAGCTTTTGTTCACCTTTGACCTACTACTTTATGTATAGGACTGACATCAACTGTACAACTGGCATCAATCGCGACCTTGATCTGCCGCAGCATGCAAGGCTCCTGCGGACCTGGCAGTGCTCTATAATTTGCTCAACCTAAGATATGAGGTACGACATGAGCGTTAAAGCTGTTGGTAACCCGCCCCCCGAAGCCGACGATATTAAAGCGGTGCTAGAAGCGCGCTTGCCTGAGATTATTGCCAGCTTCACCAAAGTTCTTAAGGAGCAGTACAGCGTTTCAGGTGTCAGCGTTGGTGGCTTTACGGTCGTTCCTGACGCTGACTTGACATCTGTAACCTGCGACCAAGAGGGATGCTCGATCAATTGAATGTAATTCAATGGGGGGCATTAGCTTAGCGCGATCGCCTCTTGCCCACCAGGAACGCTGCGGCTATGACGACTGCGACTCTCGCAGGTTCCCTACGATCCTCATAGACTTTCCTACGAGCTCTAAGCTCTATTTAACTTAGCGCCAGGCTGCTCCCATAAGCTAAGGGTAGGGGCCAACAAGCCTAGATGGAAGAAGATACGAAGACTTAGGAGCGCATCATGAACCAGCAGAGCCTACCGCTAATTCAAGAGTTTAACGATTGGCTAACCGAGCAAATTTTGACCCTCAGCGTGGATGCTCTGAGCGAAGAGGCTGTCACCTGTACGGCCTGCCCCAAAGTTATGGGAGACTACATCATTGAATACCAGGGAGAAAAGCTGAGAATGCCAGCTGGGCAAGCATACGCTTTCTTGCAGTACGTTACGAAGAAGTAGGACAGGCGGCGAGGCCCGCAAGCGTTTTAATCGCCTCAATCACGCAGGCAGTTGTCATCCTGCACCAACAACAGCGCTACTCTTCTTTGCGCAGCAGCGGATTAACCAGCTCGTTGAGGCCTTCCCCCAGCAGCGACAGCCCTACTACCAAACCCGTAAGCGCTAGCCCTGGGAATAGAGCCGTCCACCAAATACCAGTGGGCAGGGCATCCAGCGCCTGCCGCAGGTCTTGGCCCCACTCGGGGGTTAGATCGGGGAGACCGAGCCCCAAAAAGCCTAGCCCCCCCAGTACCAGCACCGCATCGGCGGCGTTGAGGGTAAACAGCACCGGCACACTTTGGATGACGTTTAGGGAAAGGTAGCGGGATAGAACCGCCCAGGTGGAGGCTCCCATCGCTTGGGCTGCTTCGATGAACAGCTCCGCTTTGACGCTTGTCGTGTGGTTGCGTACCACCCGGTAGTACTGAGGGATGTAAGCAATGCTGAGGGCGATCGCTGCATTAAATACCCCTCGGCCAACGATGAAGGCCAGAGTCACCGACAGCAGCAGCCCCGGCATGGTGTAAATCGTATCCATGAAAAACAGCAGCACCCGGTCTAAGCGTCCGCCCAGGTAGCCGCTCACCATCCCCAGGGGAACCCCCACGACTAGGCTGAGAGCTGTTGCCAGCAGCACCACTTTCAGCGCCGCCTGGGTACCAAATAGGGTCCTCGCGAATACGTCGTAGCCCTGGCGGGTGGTGCCAAACCAATGGGCGGCCGAGGGCGGCTCATGAATTGAGTTGACCAGGGAGGCCGTTGGGTCTTGGAGAAGACCAACCTGCTGGAGTAGGGGGGCGCTGAGGGCGATCGCCACATAGAGCGCTGTAATCCCGACCCCCGCCCACATCATGCGGCGGGAGACGCTCATGGGCTTCAGAGTGAGGCGGCTGGAGAGGGTGGGTTTGAAGGCCATGGCTATCTTCAGGGGCGGCGACGGTAACCGCGGCACCGATCTTCGCTAGAGCTTTACGGGAATTTACGTAGCCTTTATCGCACTTCGGCGGACAGGGGAGCGCTACTACAGAAAACTGTCTGGGAAGGGGAGCCCATCACCACTCTACACCTGTCCGTTACGCCGGGAGACAAGCCATGGCAAACTGGGACCATCTGGTGCTGCTGACCAAAGGAGCCCCATTGTGGAACGAGTGGCGCGATCGCTACCGCATCCAGCCGGACCTCAGCGGCATCAACCTAAGCAAACTAGATTTATCGCGGTTCAACCTCAGCCACGCCAACTTCACCCGGGCTGACCTGAGCCTGACTAATTTACAGGGCTGTCAGCTCCAGCTCGCAAATATGACCCGCACCAACTTGATCGGGGCCCAGCTTGCCGGCGCTGACCTCCGCTGGGCAACCCTAATTAGCAGTCGGTTGATCGGGGCTCAAATGATGGCGGCTAATCTCGCAGGGGCGGCGCTGCTGGGGGCCAATCTCAACCACGCCGACCTTGTGGAAGCCAACCTGCTGTGCGCCGACTTAAGCCGTGCCGACTGCGCTGAGGCCCTATTTACTGGTGCTAATCTGAAGCAGACCAAGCTGACAGAAACCAATTTTTACCGGGCAAACCTAGAGCGCACCGATCTGCGGCGAGTCAATGCCCGCGGCGCCAATCTTATAGAAGCAACGCTGCTGTCCGCCTATGTCAGCGACGCCAACTTCATCGGTGCGCTGTTGATCAACACCCGGCTTGACCCCGACCAAATTCAGCAGTTGGGGTTTGATGCGGTGCAGCAGGGCGCTATCCTGACCGGCACCGGGGCAGACGGTGCGGCTTTAGACGGTGAGACCCAGCTCGGGGACGGCACGGTCTCCTGGGGAGACCTGCCAATCGACTTGCCGGCAGAGGATCTCCCGCCTACTTGGGGTCAGTTTCCACTGGTAGACGATCTGCTACAAAGGGAGCAATCGCTTTGACGAAGGCTACTGCCGACTCATAGGGCAGCACATTACGCCCCGGTACCTGCACCCCTTCTCCCTGGGCAAGGTGCTGCAGGTAGCGCTCTAGGCGTGCCTCCGGAGTTTCCGATTTCCCAGACTGGCTGATGCTGGAGGCTGCGGTGCCCACCGCCACCAAGACAGGGTAGGGTAACGTCTCTAGCACCTGCTGATAATCCCGTCGCCAAAACCCCGCCAAAAACGAGAACACCGCGTGGCGGCTGCCGGGGTCGGCGGCTCCCGCTGTCAGCATCGATAGCCAATCCTCGGTGACATCTTCCCCCCGCTCAAAAAGCTGCTTCTCTGAAAAAGACGCCAAGAACTGGCGACGCCGGGCGTAGCGGTAAAATAGCCGCCCAGCAGGGGAAGCAAATAGGGCCCACAGCAGCCGGTTTTGCCAGGTGGGCGTCTCGTTGGTCGTTACCGACCAGGCGGGAGGACCCGCCAGCACCAGCCCTTTTACCAGCCCGCTCGATTCGGCTTTTTGCGCCAGCAGCAGCGCTACCGGCAAGAGCGCCCCTTGCGCCACCAGCACCACCGGCGATCGCACCACCGTTGTTAGGAAATGCAGCAGTTGGTCGGCCCAGTCCTCAGGCTGGTAGGCGGCAGCGGGCATACTGCTATCGCCGCACCCCAATAAATCAGGCAGGTAGAGGGAAGCGCCGCTGCCCTGGGTGACCCAGGTACGACAAAAAGGATACCAAAACTGACGGGATAGCCCGACGCCAATGGGGTGAATCAGCAGTAGTGCCACCGCCCCCTCCCCAGGCACCTGCTCAAACGCACAGCGATAGCCCCGCCAGATATAGGTCTGCAGTGGCTGGGGCGCAATATCTGTGGGTAAGGGCGCTTGAAGCTGAGACATGGGCAAGCACAGAACGCTACCTTCAGCCTACACCGAAGCCGTTGTCATTAGCGCCGAAGCAATGACTTCTGACAGGTGGTTGGCCGTTGCCTCAACGGCAGCGATCGCATCTTCGTACATCATCCGGGTGGGACCCAGCAGGCCAACGCTGCCCTGGGCGGCATCGCCACACTGGTAGGTGGTAAACACCAGGGCGCAGTCCTGAATGGGCTGCAGGGAGTTTTCGGAGCCAATGCGCACGGCCACGCGCCGCTGGGGCAGGTCAATATTGATGGTGGGGGTCATCGCAGACGGGTCGACGGCATCCCCCGCCGTCAGCATCGGCAGCAGCAGGTCCTGCTCTTCTTCTAGTAGCTGCACCAAAGTCTGCAGCTGCTCCCGCTCAGAGAACTCGGGGTGGCGGCGCAGCACCTCCGATAGACCGCTGAATAGAATATGGCTCGCCTCGGGGCGCTTGCTGCGCTCTAGCTCCACCAAGGCCGCGCTGAGGATATTGGCATGGCGCTCTAGCTCCTGGCCCAGCTCCCCCCAGTCCACGGTGCCGATGTCGCTGAGGGCCTGGCCCCGCAGCCGGTGGTTGAGGAAATTGGAGAGAATCTGCAGCTCTTGCTCCAGGATCTCTGGGTCTATAGCTGAATCTGACGAGTCGTCACCCAGAACCGGCAAGTCAATGACCACTGACTCCGACTCGTAGGTGTCCATCACCACAATCATCAGCACCCGATGCCCTTCGATAGGAACCAGCTGCAGGTGACGCAGGGTGGCTTCGCTGCGCTCCGGCAGGGTAATCAGCGCCACATATCCACTGAGCTGGGACAGAAGCTGCGCCGCCCCCCGCAGCAGAGCCTCCAAACTCCGGCGATCGCCCTGGAGCTGGCTGGCAAACAGCTGCTCAAGCTGAGACCCCATCATGGAAGGCTTCAGCAGATGGTCGACGTAGATGCGATAGCCCAAATCAGAAGGCACCCGGCCGGCTGAGGTGTGGGGCTGATACAGCAGTCCTGCCTTCTCTAAACGGCCCATGGCGTTGCGCACGGTGGCGGAGCTGACGTTGAGGTTGAACTCTTCCAGCAGTGCTTCTGATCCAACCGGCTTAGCGGTGGTTACGTAGCGACGCACGGTCGCCCACATCACATGTTGCTGGCGCTTATTGAGCTTAATCTGCATCGCACTTCGATGGTAAGGGGTCGAGGCTGCGGTGGAATGGTTATGTCTAGTTTACGATATTGATTTTTTATTAACGTATCATTAAACTCCGTTGCAAAGGGTCAGAACCCGGACGGTAGTACGCAAACTTCATTTGGCTGTTGACTGCTTAGCCCAGGCTTAAATTCAGCCCTGACCTAATAGCGCCCTAGCGCCGGGTCCACTACCACTGCGTAGGCGTCAATGCCACCAGCCACGTTCTTAACGTTGGTAAAGCCCTGGTTCTGCAGCCACTGGCACATTTGGGCAGAGCGGATACCGTGGTGGCAGAGCACAATGGTCTCGGCGTGGGGATCCAGGGTCTGCTGTAGGGATGGGCCCCACTGGGGGAACTGGCTCAGGGGTAGGTGGGTGCAGGGGGCTAAGGCGGCGATCGCCACCTCCTCTGGTTCACGCACATCCACCAGCTGAAATGGCTCTGGCCGCTGCCGTCGCTCAGCGAGCTGCTCAACCGTAATCTGAGGAATCTCGTCGGGCATAAGGGGGTAGGGTTAGAGTAATGGGCCTAGTCGTGGATCGAGCCATCCGGCATAATCGTACCCCGCAGCAGCGTCCCCGTCAGCTTGATCATCACCCGCCCCGGCACACCGATGCGGGCGCCGCTTAGGTCCGCGCCGCTGAGGTCCGCCCCGCTGAAATCAGCCCCCACTAGGTTGGCCTGGCTCAAGTTAGCGTGGCTGAGGTTGGCCTGCAGCAGATTGGCGCGAAACAGGTTGGCCTTGTGCAGATTGGCCCGGTTGAGGTTCACCTTGTGCAAAAACGTGTCGCTGAGGTCCGCGCCGCTGAGGTTAGCCTCCCGCAGGTTGCGCCCGGAGAAGTCTTTTTCGCTCAGGTCGCGATCGCGCCAGTCAACGCCGCTCAGGTCCGGTTCGGGCCAGCGGTAGTCCACATGGGGACGCTTCGGCGCGTCTGACGGTGGGGCGGAGCTGGGGGATGCCGGAGGCTGGGGGCGGGGGCTTGCGCCGGTGTGCCCTGAGCTGCTGGTAGAGGAGCGGGTTGCGGAGTTCGAAGCACCGCTAGGACCTGGAGGATAGTTGCCGCCAAAGCCAGGGCGCGGCGGCCGAGAGCTGGTCGGTCGCTGCCGCTGGCTACGCCCCTCCGAACTACGGGCACTATATGTGCTGGAAGTGGATTTGGCGCTGGCCTGGGCGGTACGGGCAGCCCTAGCGCTAGCGGCCTTGGCCCGGGCTGCAGCCCGCTCGGCGGCGCTACTTCTCGCGGCCCGCTGGGTAGTGGTGCGGGCGCTGCGGGTACGGGTTGCCGTCCGCTCGGTGCGCGTTGATTTGCTTTGGGCCGCACTTTGGGTAGTGCTAGTGGCGCGGGGATTCTGACGGCTCAAGGCTCGCAGGCGATCGCGGGCCTGGTTGAGCTGCTTGAGCTTCTCCTGGGCCTTTTGCTGAAGCCGGGTGTTATCTTTGGGGATACGATCGGGATGCCAAATGAAGACGAGGTCCTTATAGGACTGGTTGACGTCGTCCATAGACGCGCCGGGTTCGAGATCTAAGACTCGGTAACATCGCTCAAGATCGTCCATTCGCTAACGCAGTAACGTCCTGGGC
>JBCCAG010000596.1:0-3150 GCA_039814955.1 Cyanobacteria bacterium P01_A01_bin.135 | reverse complement strand
AGGACCAATACAAGGCCGACATCAAGCACTGGTATGAGCAGGGCCTGCGTCCAGCTAAGACGTTCCAGCCATTGCGTTAAGTATGAACCCATAGAAAATGGTTGGATAATTCCGCTGGCCTACGGGAGTGGCGGTTAACCGTGGCAACAAACCTCGATTAGCTCCCTCCCGTGAGCCTGGACGGCAGGCGATCGTGCTGCACCAAATCGCGATACGTTTCTCGCTGCAAAATCAGGTCGGCACTGCCATCGTTGACGACGACGGCGGCAGGCCGCGGGATGCGGTTGTAATTTGAGGCCATACTATAGTTGTAGGCTCCCGTTCCCATTACCACTAGAATATCACCGCTGTCTGTGGTCGGGAGCGCTATATCGCGGATTAGCACATCGCCGGACTCGCAGTGCTTGCCCGCCACCGTCACCGTTTCGCGGCAGGGAGCCGAAAGACGGTTGGCAATCAGGGCGCAGTAGTCAGATTGATAGGTGATGGGCCGGGGGTTGTCGGACATGCCACCATCCACGGTGATGTAGGTGCGGGTATCGGGAACCGTTTTTTGGCTGCCGATGGTGTAGGCCGTGACGCAGGCGCTACCAATCAGCGATCGCCCTGGCTCAGCAATCAACTTGGGCAGCGGCAGGCCGTGGGCTTGACAGGCTGTCGTCACCGCCTCGCACACCGTCTGCACCCAGGCCTCGATAGTCGGCGGGTCGTCATTGGGCGTATAGCGGATGCCCAAGCCCCCCCCAATATCCAGCACCTTCACCGGCATACCTTGCTGAGCCGCTGTTGCGAGCCATCGGACCATCACGTCCGGCAGGTCTTGGTGGGGCTGCAGCTCAAAAATCTGTGAACCGATGTGGGCATGCAGCCCGATGCAGGCGAGCTGGGGCGTCTGCTGAAAAAAGTCCAGCAGCGCTGTGAGCTGGTTGGGGTCAAAGCCAAATTTGCTGTCCAGGTGCCCTGTCTGAATGTACTCATGGGTGTGGCATTCGATACCCGGGGTCATGCGCAGCAGCACCGGAACCGGTGCATCGCTATCCGCTGTCATGGCGGCTAGGGTTTTGAGCTCTAGCCAGTTGTCAACCACCAGCGTGACCTGGGAGCTAAGGGCAAACTCAATCTCCTCTTGGGATTTGTTGTTGCCATGGAAGTAAATTTTCTCCGCCTCAAACCCGCTCTCCAAGGCGGTAAATAGCTCTCCCCCTGAGACCACGTCAATTCCGAGCCCTTCGCTGGCGACAATGGCGCATACCCCTAAACAGTTCCAGGCCTTGGACGCATAAATGACCAAGGAGTCACCGGGGTAATGGGTTTCAAAAGCGTCTCGGTACTGCTGACAGGCTCGCCGCAGGGTAGACTCATCCAGTATATAGAGGGGGGAGCCGTAGGCTTTCACCAGCTCCACGACATCGCAGCCGCCAACTTCTAGGTGGTCGAGGTCGTTTCGGCGCGCCGTCAACGGCAGCAGCGCTCGATTGGCCGCCTCGCTCGTGAGCGGCGGGGATAAAAAGTCAAGACCAGACTGATGAGCGCGGGCGGTTGGGGTAGAAACCATGGCGAATTGATTCGAGCGTACGGTTTGTCAAAGCCTCTGCCTATGGCAGGGGGTAGATCAAGGGTATGAGATTTCTTCAGCTTACGCCGCTAACACCTGATTTTCTACCGGAGATCGTTCGGTTAGATCAAGCCTGCTTTGGTGGCTTGTGGACGCCGTCCGCCTACCAGCGAGAGATAGAGAGCCACAATAGCGTTTTAGCGGGCCTGGTAGAAGCTACTTCACCCGCCGCTCTGGGCCCCACCGTAGCCGTCAGCGACGCTGCTCCCAGGCTACTGGCGATGGGGTGCCTGTGGGCAATTTGCGAAGAAGCCCATATTACCCTGCTCGCTGTTCACGAGCGGCACCGCCGCCAGGGTATGGGTCAAATTTTACTCGGTAATCTACTGCAGCAGGCCCAGCAGCGCGGTCTGGAGTGGGCGACATTAGAGGTGCGGACCACCAATACCGCCGCCTTAACCCTGTACAAGGCGTTTGGCTTTACCTCTGTAGGACGGCGGCAGCGCTACTACCGCGACACAGGGGAAGATGCGCTAATCCTCTGGTGTAATGAGCTGCAGGAGCCCGGCTTCACGCCGCTTTTGAACAGGCTCATGGCCCAGGCGATCGCCCGGCTTCACCAACGGGGCTGGTTAATTCAAGGTAAAGATATAGTCCCAGACAACTGTTTCCAGATCCCTCTTGAATAGGTTTGAATTGAACAGACGCCAGTGAATTATTAGTATTGCCAATATCTCTTGACTTGTTTGGCTTTCCTAAGCACTATTCTTTTCGGGGCATTTAGCGGTATTGTCCCAGTCCCAGGTGGGTGTTCCGCCAGAATGTTTATGAACCGATTAAGGATGTATTAAGCCGCATTTGCGCCCGTTCCCTTGGTGTGTCTGCTGACAGTCGTGACCCCTGGTGCCCCTACCGTGGCAACCAGCGAGTTTGCCTATGCTAGAATCATTGCACCGGCACAGCAGCAGGTGATAAAGGAACACCATGTTTGAACGCTTCACAGAAAAAGCCATCAAGGTGATTATGCTTGCCCAAGAGGAAGCGCGTCGCCTTGGTCACAATTTTGTAGGTACTGAGCAGATCCTCTTGGGTCTGATCGGAGAAGGTACCGGAGTCGCGGCCAAAGTTCTCAAGTCGATGGGGGTCAACCTCAAAGACGCACGCATCGAAGTTGAAAAAATTATTGGACGCGGGTCTGGGTTTGTTGCAGTTGAAATTCCCTTTACACCTCGAGCAAAGCGAGTTTTAGAGCTTTCACTGGAGGAAGCCCGTCAGCTTGGACATAACTACATCGGCACTGAGCACCTGCTCTTGGGCCTGATTCGCGAAGGCGAAGGGGTTGCCGCCCGGGTCTTAGAAAACCTCGGCGTCGACTTGTCTAAGGTGCGTACCCAGGTGATCCGCATGCTAGGCGAGACGGCGGAGGTCTCTGCAGGGGGCGGTCAAGGCCGCACCAAGACCCCGACGCTAGATGAGTTCGGCTCCAACCTGACTCAGATGGCCAGCGAAGGCAAGCTCGATCCTGTAGTTGGCCGCCAGAAAGAAATTGAGCGGGTGATTCAGATCCTGGGTCGCCGCACCAAGAACAACCCGGT
>JBCCAG010000668.1:0-2743 GCA_039814955.1 Cyanobacteria bacterium P01_A01_bin.135 | reverse complement strand
TCGCATCGTGATCACCTCCTCGGCTTAAGCGCAGCCCATTTGAAGTCTGCGGATGTGGTCAAATAGCTGCCAGCAGTAAGCCTCCGGCAGCTTGCAGGTAATGGCTCCCCGCAGCACCACGCTGGAATACCAGTCGTTGGGTGGGACCTCCACCCTTGTTTTTTGCACAACAGCGTAGGTGCGGACGCCGACATAATGCTGTCCCGCCTGCTCAATGGCTACCGATTCGTGGCGGTAGGCTCCCTGGGCTACCCCTTCCCGCTGGTCTAGGCGATCGCTCAAGCGCCAAGGCAGCCGGTAAAGCACGCCGTGCACTTCGCCGGTCGGGGTGGGCAAAATGTCCAATGCCCCGCACTGGCGCTTTTGCGAGTAGTAGTGGAACCCGAGCCGATAGCCTTTGAGGGTGGCGGGGCCGATGACGTAATCGTGAGTTGGTTCACCGAGCGATCGCTTCAGGTCCACGGGGCACATGCATGAGCCGTAGGCAAAGTAATAAAAGCAGTCTCCATCTAACCCGCAGGATACGGGCGACGACGGGGCGAAGACCTGCGCTAACTCTCGGTGAACAACTAGCATGGTTAGCCTAAATCACTAGGGAAATGTTTTTCGAACAGACCTTCTAGCTCCTCGGCACGGATGCCTTCGTAGTGGTGCTTGCCTGGCATGATGGTGAGGTTGGGAGCCTTGGTACAGCGTTTTTGACAGCCGGTGTAGTAAACCTCGACTTTGTCCTGGAGCTTACGGGTCTTTAACAGGCGCTCTAGGGTTTCCGCAACGGCCCGTCCCCCCTGCCGTTGGCATCCCTTCTTCTGGCAAATCAAAATCTTGAAGTGCCGCTCACCTACCCCACGGCTTACCTCCCTGTGTGGGACGCTCGGGAGTGCTGCCGACCTAGCTGGAGGGCTACTCTCTTTTGCGGCGGCTGGCAGCGCGGTAGGCAGAGGCGACAGCGACGATGGAAAAAAGATTTGAGACGCCTCAAGCTCAACCACACCGGCCTGGAAGTTAATTTCGCTCCGACCGATGCAGCATAGGCGATCGCCGGGCTTCAGGGATAAGCTGGCCCGGGCGCGTAACGCCTGCGGAATGCCAATGGCGATAGGCTCTTGCTCCACATCAACCACAACGGCTTTGGGTCTTCTCAAGTCACTCCCTAAAAAACCTAAAAATTCGCCTTCTAGGTTGAACATGTAGGGGGGCGTAGACGCTGTATTTCTCATAGTTAATTTAGCCGCTTAGCATTGACAGTTTTGGGGAGTTTTAGTGGCTCAGCGAGACCGGCAATCGAGAGCTGCCAGCCATTTGATAGGGTGACCACTGTGGCGTCGCCGTCTAAGCTCTGGCTCACCACTTCTTCTTCTAGGTCCTTTTTGGGCACGTAGACCATCAGCTTGTCGTCTTCGCCGCTGTGGAGCATGACTTTCATGGGAGGTTACCTTTGATGGAGGGGTGTGATTAGATCTGATGAAATTTTGGGACGCTTACACCTGGCAAAGCTGCTTTTGCGGAATTAGATCGAGTAGCTCATCGACGGTGAGGTTCCGCTTTAGCTGGGTTGAGCGATCGCGCACCGCGCTGAGAATCGACTGACCATGGGCGGCATCGAGATTAACGCCGTAGTCTTTGAGAACTTGATTGAGAAGACTTCTCCCAGAATGCTTACCGATCACAAACTGACGCTGACACCCGACTTCTGTGGGGTCGAAAGGTTCGTAGGTGCTGGGATTTTGAATGACGCCATGGGCGTGAATTCCCGACTCGTGAGAGAAGGTATTTTGACCGACAATAGCCTTCCAGGGCGGCACCGGGGCATTGACCGTTTTGGCAACGAACCGAGATAGCTCAAGCAGGTGCTGGGTCTGGACACCGGTTTTGAGCCCGTAGATTTTCCTCAGGGTCATAACGACTTCTTCGAGTGCTGCATTGCCGGCCCGCTCACCCAGGCCATTCACCGTGGTGTTGACTGAAAGTGCGCCGGCGCGGATTCCCGCCAGGGCATTCGCGGTGGCCAGGCCCAAATCGTTGTGGGTGTGCATCTCTACGGGAATGTTCAAAGAGGACACCAGCTTTTCTACCCTTTCAAAGGTACTAAAGGGGTCAAGAATACCGACGGTGTCGCAAAAGCGGAAGCGAAACGCGCCCCATTCTTGAGCGTATTGAGCCGCGTCAATCAAAAAGGTTTCGTCGGCGCGGGAGCTATCTTCACCGCCCACGCTAACCTCTAACCCATGGTCGCGGGCAAAGTTAATCGAGTCTCGCATCTGCTCTAACATGCGGGCCCAGCGGCCCTGGAACTTAACCTGAATCTGCAGGTCAGACACCGGCACAGAGATATGCACCCGCTTAAGGCCGCAGTGAATCGAGGCCTGAATATCGGAGAGCACGGCCCGGTTCCAGCCCAGAAGCTTGGCATTGAGGCCCAGGTCAGCGATAGTGCGAATCGCCTGGGCTTCATCGTGACCCATGGCAGGAATACCAACTTCGAGCTCGTGCACGCCAATAGCATCCAAGAACTTGGCGATCGCAACTTTCTCGTCCAGGCTAAAAATCACACCAGCGGCCTGTTCGCCATCTCGTAATGTTGTGTCATTGATGTAAACTTGTGGCGTAATCATCACCATCACCAAATAGAATTTGTTTAGGTAAGCTGGGTCGAGGAGTACTAGATACAGAAGTGGGCGCTAGGCCGCCTTTTGCTGATTCGATTGTGGTAGCTCAACAGATTCGACGCTTGATCTATTTC
>JBCCAG010000258.1:0-5468 GCA_039814955.1 Cyanobacteria bacterium P01_A01_bin.135 | reverse complement strand
GCCATGCGCATGGGGGGGGAGACGCTGATTGACTGGACGCGCCGCTTTGGCTTTGGCAGCAAGACCGGTATTGAGTTAGGGGACGAAGAAGCGGCGGGACTGGTGCCCGACGAGGCCTGGAAGCAGGAGAACCTGGACGAGCCCTGGTACCTGGGGGACAGCATCAACATGTCCATTGGCCAGGGCTACCTGCAGGCTTCGCCGCTGCAGGTGGCGGTCATGTTTGCGGTGGTGGCCAATGGGGGCGATTTAGTCACGCCCCACCTGCTGATGGATACTGAACGCCAGTGGCGTCAGTCCATCAACCTATCACCGCAGACAATCCGTGTACTGCAGGAGGGGGCGCGGCAGGTGATTACCAGCGGAACGGGCCGGGGCTTAAATGTGCCTCATCTGCCGCCGCTAGCAGGTAAGAGCGGCACGGCGGAGGACCCACCCCGGGAAAACCACGTGTGGTTTGGGGCCTATGCCCCCTACGATGACCCTGAGATTGTGGTGGTGGCCTTTGGGGAAAACTCTGGCGGCGGCGGCTCGGCAAAAGCCGCGCCGATTGTCCAAAAGGTGCTGGAGGCGTACTTCGATAGTCCCAATCCCGCCAGCCGCAAATGACATGACTCCAGCAGCGACCCCAGCAGCAACCCCAGCAGCAGCAGGGCGGCGGGTAGCCGCCTATCCCCTCAGCGTGGCCCCCATGATGGACCGCACCGATCGCCATTATCGCTACTTCATGCGCCAGATTACCCGGCGGACCCTGCTCTACACCGAGATGGTGACCACTGGGGCAATTCTGCACGGCGACCGGGAGCGGTTGCTGGGCTTTTCCCTAGAAGAGAAGCCCCTAGCCCTGCAGCTCGGTGGCGATAACCCCCAAGATTTAGCCACCTGCAGCCGCCTGGCCTATGACCTGGGCTACAACGAAGTGAACCTCAACGTGGGCTGCCCCAGCGATCGCGTCCAGAACGGCCACTTTGGTGCCTGCCTAATGGCCCAGCCGCAGCGGGTGGCGGACTGCGTAGCCGCAATGAAGGCGGTGGTGCCCATCCCCGTGACGGTGAAGCACCGCATCGGCATCGACAACCGCGATCGCTACGAGGATATGGCCCAATTTGTGGCAGTGGTGGCGGCGGCAGGATGTCAGCATTTCACAGTACATGCCCGCAAAGCCTGGCTGCAGGGCCTCAACCCTAAGCAAAACCGCACCGTGCCGCCCTTGCGCTATGAAGATGTATGGCGGCTGAAGCGGGAGTTCCCGCAGCTGACGATTGAGATTAACGGCGGCATTACGACCTTAGACCAGGTGAGTCACCAGCTTGGCCAGGTGGATGCGGTGATGGTGGGCCGCGCCGCCTACGACAACCCCTACCTATTTGCGACTGTTGACCGGGACTTTTTTAATCAGCCGCCAGGCCTGCCAGTCAGTCCTTTAGTACCCTCGCGGCGCGAGGTCGCTGAAGCGATGCTGCCCTACATCGACCATTGGCTGCGCCGCTGGGCGGATAAGTTTAAGCTCCACAAAATTACCCGCCACATGCTGCAGCTTTTCGCGGGTCAGCCGGGGAGCAAGGCTTGGAAGCGTCACCTTACAGAGCGTTCCTGCTTGCCCCAATCGGGAAGTGAGGTGGTTCGGCAGGCTCTAGAGCTGGTTCAGGGCTAAGAACTTCGGCTGAATGAAATTTAGGTAATTCGCGCTGATATTGCTTGGCGTCAGCGGAAGATGAGGTAGCTTAACCGCTGCGTGAGTCTTGAAGTAACGATAGCCATGGCTGTAATGACGATTTCCGCTGCCTTGCCCCACTCTTTAGCCTATCAAAATCGTCGTCGGCAAATGCGCCAGGCCACCGATGTAGCCGGCATGGTGCTGGTCAGCCTTGGCCTTGGGGTTGTGGCGGTGCAGCGCGGTGTCGGTAACCCCGAGGGCTCAGATGCTGTAGCGCCGCGGCATAGCCGCTACAGCATGGCCTACGAATTGCAGCAGGACGAAACACTGCGGCAGATGGTGCAGCAAAAGCGATCGCTAGAGCAGTCTTTGGCAGCTAATGAATTGTTTGCTATGCAGCAGGCTCTAGCTGCATTTGACGGGTTAAAAGTAGCGGTGGAATTTAGCCCTTATCTGCGAAGTTCCAGTGCCAATGTCTCTCAACCAGTCGCACAAAGTGAGCAGGCGATTGTCGCGCTGGATGCTGCGATTGATCAGCGAGCGCGGGAAATTGTCGGTGGCACCCTTCCAGGTAGCGATGTGGATCCGGGCACAGTGGCTCACCAGGCCCTCGAGGTCCTGCATCTCTCAGACCGGCTCGATAGCCGCCGCCATGTATCAGCGACAGAGAGCTCTCTGCAAAAGATCGTTGGCCGGGACAGTGACGCTGACTCACCCGACCCGACGGAAGGTGACCCGCCGGCAGCGTCGGTTTCCCAAAACTGCGTCAGCTCCCTAACCGGCTCTTGTGAGACAATCATCTGGAGTACGCGCCGCTGAGGCCGGCTCGCTGGCGTTAACGGGCTCTAAAATCTATGGTAGTACGCTGGCTTCGAGCGCTTCAGCCTCTGGTAGCCTGGAGCAATGGGGTAGCCTGGGCCAACAGGGCGGGTGGCGCACGGGTCTGCCTCGCGGGCATAGTCGCCGCGATCGCCCTCTTTGGGATAGCTTCACCGGCGCTAGCAGACAGCCCTGCGAATGTCTATGACTACAGCTACCGCCGCCCCAGCGCCGACGGCATTGGCAAGGTGTATTTGGGTCGAGAAATTTCTCAGGTAATGGGCCACCGTGGCGCTGCCTGGCTAGAGCGCCCCAGCCGCCAGCAGCGAGAGCAGCCTCAGGTATTAGTTTCAGCGCTGAACTTGGAGCCGGAGATGGTGGTCGCGGATGTGGGGGCCGGGACTGGCTACTTTACCTTTCGCATGGCTCCCCAAGTTCCGGCGGGCAAAATTCTGGCGGTAGACATTCAGCCGGAGATGCTGGAGATCGTGGAATTTTTGAAGACTGAAACCCAGGTCACCAATGTAGAGACAGTGCTTGCCAGCGAGACCGACCCCCACTTGCCTGGGGGCATTGATTTGGTGCTGCTGGTGGACGCTTACCACGAATTCGCCTACCCCTACGAAGTGATGATGGCGATCGCTGCGGCTCTGAAGCCGGGGGGACGGGTGGTGCTGGCGGAATACCGGGCGGAGAATCCGCTGATTCCCATCAAGCGTCACCACAAGATGAGCCAGCGCCAGGTGCGGCGGGAGATGGCGGCGGTGGGGCTACGCTGGGTGAGCACGAATGAAGACCTGCCTACCCAGCATCTTCTTACCTTTGAGAAGCCCGTGGCTCTCCCGTGACGCTCTGTGGGGGCGACGGACGATAAAGGCTGCGCCTTCCACGCGCGCCCCAGCGCGCCGTCAAAACCGGCAAAACCGCCGAGCCCCATCCCGCTCCGGGACCTGCCAGGAGTAAGCAAAATGACTCACCGTCTGCAGCTGCGGCATCGCCTGGCGAATTGCGTTCATCTGCGCCTCCAGCGGCGCGTGGCTCTGTAGGGGCCGACCCCAGGCCCCTGCCAGCACCGGCATCACCTGGTTAGCTGCTGGGGCTTCATCCAGCACCCGCTGAATTTTAGTCAGGACACAGCTAGCATCGCCGCAGGCGCCGTAGGCCATGGGGTGCCACTCCATCGTGGCGGGAAACCGGTCCCAGGGCTGCAGCCGCGAATCATAGCCCTGGTTGACGGCGGCATTGGCATTAGGGAAAAATACCGCCCCGGTGGGCATGCCGGCCTGTTCCGCCGCCAGCCGGGCCACCGCTAAAAAATCTAGTACCCCCTGGGTAGCGTGGCCTACGCCGAGGTTCCATAGCTCTTGCTGTAGCAGCGGCGTCAATGCCTCTACCGGCAACGCGGTGGCGTCGGCGGGCAAGGTTTGCCCCTGCCACTGGGGCAGTATATCCTCTGAAAACTGACTTTGCGCTGCGGTAACCTCTGTCGCGGTGATGTATCCCTGCTCTAAAAACTGCTCGATCAAGGCCTTGCCGCTGGGGTTAATAGCCCGTTCCAATAAAGCCGTCCGCGCCGCCTCCCCATAGATCCACAGGTCCTGAACCTGGCTGGCCACCGACTTGCCCCCGAACCCGCGGGGATAGCGCACGTAGTCGAACAGCATGCCGTCGGGCTGGCGGCGGGCGATCGCCTGGGCCATCAGGTAATAGTCCTGCTTAGCCTTGGTGCTATAGGGGTCAATGAACACCTCTTCTGAGCTATTGGCGTCGGCAAATGCGCGCCGCGCCGCCTCAAAAGCGCTGATGCTCGTCTCGCCGCGGCCGTTGCGGGCCAGGACCGCGTCGTTGCGGGTGGCGTAGGAGTAGCCGAAATTCATGGTGAACATCCAGGCGTAGACCTGCAGGCCGCGCTCGTGTCCTTTAGCGATGGTCTGGGCTAGCAAATCGGCTGATTCGTACCCTGGCTGGCGCACCACCGATGGCCAGGCGGTAGTGTTGTCGCTCACGGGCAGCAGCACCTGGCCGTTGTAGAAGGCCTCTAGGTACACCTGGTCGTACCCCAGATCGACAATGTGGTCGAGTACCTCATCGATGACACCAGGGCGCGCATCGCAGGGATAGAGCCGCAGCCAAATAGCCTGGTGACGCGGCCAGGCTTGGGCCCGGCACTGCTGCAGGGCGGCGGCATCTGCTGCCACTGTGGCGCTATAGCGCTGTAGGGCCGTTGTATCCCCAGCGGCGGCGGCTTGCCGCAGGGTGGTTTTAGCGGCGTCGTCCGGGGTGCGGCAGTAGGGGGCGGTGCGGCTGTACGCGGGGCGGTCGCCGGTTCGCAAGATTAGCGTAAAGCTGAGAATACCCACCAGCATCAATGCAGCAGGTCGCCGCCAGCGGCTTAATTGAATAGGGCGATCGCTAACCCCTACCTCAGGAGAAGTGCACTCTGGCTGCAGATTTTTCCAGACTCGCGCCCAAAATTTCTCAAGCAAAGCAACCAGCGCAGTAACAGCTCTACCCATCCTGTGGACCCTGTAAATTTTGCATAGCTCGATATTCAACCTAATTTGCTACGCACCCGAAAGATATAACAATCCTAAGTAATCTGTGCGGGGAGAGCGCCTAGGCGCTCTCCCCTTGAGGCGAGGCCAAAATTGCGTCGATAATCTGCTGATTTGCGACGGGAAAGGGATACTCCGACAAGGTGGAGGGCTCGACCCAGCGTACCTCCTCCGACTCCAATGGCTTGGGTTCCCCTGACAGGTACTGGCAGTGATGCACATTGAGGGTCACCTTAAAGTGGGTATAGGCGTGGTTGATGGTGATCAGATGGTCCCCGACCGCAACGTCGATATCCAGCTCTTCGCGGATTTCTCGGCGGATGCAGTCTGCCACCGTCTCTCCCGCCTCTAGCTTACCGCCGGGGAACTCCCAGAGCCCGCCCAGCAGGCCCTCGGGGCGACGGCGGTCGATGAGGATTTGACGCTGATGCCAAATT
>JBCCAG010000468.1:0-3870 GCA_039814955.1 Cyanobacteria bacterium P01_A01_bin.135 | reverse complement strand
CCGCGCCGCCCGCTCCTATGCCGATGCCCAGGGAGGCCAAGTGGGGCAGCAGAATCAGCCCCTGGTCGTACATGGGCAGCTCTGGGTTAAAACTGGATAGCTCAAACAGAGTCATGGCCCCCGCCCAGAGGACAATCAGCCCCGCGTGGGCCACATGGGCCCCCAACAGCTTGCCCGACAGGTTGGCAAAGCGAAAGTTCCCGGCCCACCAGGAATAGGGGTCAAGGGACTGCTCTACGCGGGCATTGGGGTCAGCCGGGTCGGTGGTGAAGCCGAGGGGCTTCAGGGGATTAGATTGAACAGCGGTCATGCTAGGCTGGCCTCCCCGCGAGTTTCCTCGGTAACCCGGCCTTCCTTAAAGCTATAGCCCGCCGCCCGCAGCGCGTGGAACAGGTGCCCCTGCAGGAAGAAGAACCCCAGCCAGAAGTGGGCATTGGCCAGCCATACCCGGTTGGTTGCCACCCCGTCGGGGCTAACGAACACCGGGAAGCGGTCGAACACCAGCTTCAGGGGCGGGCCAAAGAACTCAGGCGGGTAGGCCACGGTGTTCACCGAGACGAATAGGGTGGCGACAAAGGCCATCAGGCTCACCGCGCCAATGCTGTAGGAGAGGTAGGCTTCCCCTTTCCAAACAAACAGGTTTTTAGTCCAGGGGAGGGGCTTAGTGACGATATGCCAGATGCCGCCGACTATGCAGATAGCACCAATCCAGATGTGGCCGCCCACGATGTCTTCCAGGTTATCCACGCTGGCCAGCCAGAAGCGGCCCTCGGTGCCAAAGAAGTAGCCGAAGATGGTGGCGGGGCTAAGAGTGGGCTCGGTGACCAGGCGCACCGTCTGGGTAGTGGGGTCGTACAGGCCGCCAAAGGACATGGCTTTGGCCACCAGCAAAAAGGCACCCAGCCCCAGCAGCCCCAGGTGGATGCCGATGATGGTGGTCATCTTATCGGTGTCGTTCCAGCGGTAGCCAAAGAAGTCCCCCACTTTGCCGTCAATGTTTTCTAGCTTGGTGGGACCCAGCAGCGAGTGAAACAGGCCACCTGCGCCGAGGAAGGCGGAGCTGATCAGATGCACCGCCCCCACCACGAAGTAGGGATAGGTGCTGACAATCTCGCCCCCATCGCCCACACCCAGGCCCAAGCGGGCCAGGTTGGGCAGCAGAATCAGCCCCTGCTCGAACATGGGGAGCTCTGGGTTGAAGTTCCGCAGCTCAAACAGGGTCATGGCCCCGGCCCAGAGGACGATTAACCCGGCGTGGGCCACATGGGCTCCGAGAAGCCTGCCGGAGAGGTGGGTGAGCCGGGCGTTCCCGGCCCGAAACGGGATGTCGGTATTGATGTTGTCGTCAACAGCTGTCATGGGTAATTTAATCTCCTTGTTGAATTAAATAAGTTACGGTCAGAAATCATGCACACGACCAGTCTTGCTGGTAGACTTGCCCGAACCACCCCCCTTAAAGTCCCCCTTGGTTTTCGCGGAGCGTGTCCGCAGGGCGCAGGGGACGCCGGAGGCGGGGGTCTCATCCAAAGCTGATAACTCTTTGCCTGTACATAGTCTTGTAGGTTGGGTTGGAGCGTCAGCGTAACCCAACAAGACCATTGATAATGCTGAACCTTCACGCCGTTCGGACAACAGCGATCGCCTGTCTAAGCGACTGGCCCTGCCGCCTCTGGCATTGGCGCTGCCGCATTCTTCGCCACCACGTCGAACAGCGTGCCGTACGCTTCGCCGCGAGCCGCAGCCCGCGCCCGGTAGGCGTGCCACAGGTGACCCAGTAGGGCTAAAAAGCCCAGGGCCGCGTGCATAGTGGCCAGCGCCGCCCGAATCGATGGAGTCGTGCCACCTACAGGGCCGTAGAACACGCTGGGATAGGCGATGGTATTCACTGAAACAAACACCACCACGCTGAATCCGGCGATCGCCAGCGACCCCAGGCTGTAGGACAGGTAGGCCTCGCCAGACCAAATCAGCCGCCGCCTGGCCCAATTCATGGGGGACGAGACGATGTGCCAGAGACCGCCGCCGATGCACAGCAGCGCCACCCAAACGTGGCCACCCACTATGTCCTCTAGGTTGTCCACGCTGGCCATGCCGGTGAGGGTCCAGCCGTTAGGGCTAAAGCCAAACAGGTAGCCAAAGATGCGCACTGGGTCCAGATTGGGCTGCACCAGACGCACCTGCTCTACTAGCGGGTCATACAGCCCGCCGAAGCGGGTGGCCTTGAGCACCAAGAGGCAGGCCCCGAGCCCCAGTACCACCAGGTGGAAGCCGAGGATAGTCGTCATCTTTTTGCCGTCTTGCCAGTCGTAGCCAAAGCCATCTTCGTCAAGTCGGACGGGGCCAATCACCGCGTGGAACAGCCCCCCGGCCCCCAGCACCGCCGAGCTGATCAGGTGCACCATGCCGATGGCGAAATAAGGGTAGGTATCGACGATTTGGCCGCCGTCTCCTACGCCGATGCCCAGAGTAGCCAGGTGGGGCAGCAGGATGAGGCCCTGCTCGTACATGGGCTGGCTGGGGTTGAACTGCGACAGCTCAAATAGGGTCATGGCCCAGGCCCAGAAGACAATTAGTCCGGCGTGGGCTACATGGGCTCCCAGCAGCCGTCCCGACAGGTCTTTGAAGCGAATATTACCCGCCAGCAGGGGGGCACCCTCCTCGGGTATGGTTTCAAAAGACCAGCCGAGCGATCGCATCGCTGGGGTCCAGAACGTTCCATTAGTCATAGAGTCTCCCTGTATGCAGCGGCACAGAGCCCCGCATAGATGAGAATTATTATTGTTAGTTCGAAGATGAATACAGGTCCTCTTTCAAAGCGCGGCTTGAATCGTTGCAAGCCAACGACCTGCGAGAGAAAAGGCCCCAGAGCCTGGACCCAAGGACCTATGTTGTTAAGGAGGCGTTCGCAGCATTGTCACTGGCAGCCTGGCTTGGATATCAGGCAAGACATGAGCTGATGTGAACTGGATTCGCCATTGCGCTAGTTGACGTTCCTTCTCAATAAAAGATTGGACCACAAACGAGAAACTTTCTCAATAGCTTTACTGTTAACTTATATTGAGAACTCCGCTTTTTGCTCAAACGGTAGATGACGGAGACCCAGTCAGATTGTGCATTTCGGATAATTAAAAGTCACAGGCGCGTACCGCTCGCTGGCTCCTTGCTGGTCGCGGCTGCCATTCTCGCATTGCCGCGCCGAGGCGTTGTATGAACCACAGCTGGCCCGGTGGGTTGAAGCTCCGGGCTAGGACAGTAGATCTGTTGCGCGAGCCAAGACCAGCCTTTTGTTTGCCAATGCTGGCGTTCTAGCAGCTGCATCGACTTTGGCAACAGGCTCCAGCCTCGGTAGTAAGGCAACAGCGATCGCCAGTCCCCCTGCTGCCGGATGAGCAGCTTCAGGCCGTCAGCACTCAGCCGCCCGTAGTACCGGCCCTGGGGTAAGTCAATTAAAGTAGGCGCAAATCGGTGTCCGCCGATGTGGCTGACCTGCCAGATTCGAAGCGCCGGCAGGTCCCACTGCTGCTTCAGCTGCTGCGCCTGTTGATAAAAGGGATAGCCATAGCGCCCGCAGCACTTATGATACTGGCCGTGGGTACAGATGAACAGGTCTCTTCTCAGCGGGTTTCTAGTGAGAGCCTGGGGCAGGGGCTCACCCGCAAAGTAGCGCTGCAGGGCGATCGCCGCTTCATCTAGAGTCGAGACCTGCAGTTCTATGGCCTCATATTCGGCGGCGAACCCCTTGGGTTGCTGAAAAATTAGGACGCGCGGCTGGGAAGGCGAACTGTCGTCGGAGCGAGGGGTTTCATCATCGCTGATCAGAAAAAAGCGAATGCCATGCTGCTTATATCTGGGATTACTGACCATTGCCTG
>JBCCAG010000781.1:0-2266 GCA_039814955.1 Cyanobacteria bacterium P01_A01_bin.135 | reverse complement strand
CTCAGGCCCAATGGAGCCGCCTATGGAACTAGCCCCCCCGCCGAAGAACTGCGGGGGGCCTGGCTTACCAACATCGATAGCGGCGTCCTGCTGTCGGCGGCGCAAACCGCTCAGGGGGTGGAGCGGCTTGCTGACCTGGGGCTCAACACCCTCTATCCCACAGTGTGGAACTGGGGCTATTCCCTCTACCCCAGCGCGGTTGCCGAGCGGGCCACGGGAACCCCCATCGATCCCCACCCCGGCCTTGCTGACCGAGACCTACTCGCAGAGCTGGTGGAGCTGGGCGATCGCCACCATATGGCGGTGATCCCCTGGTTTGAATTTGGCCTCATGGCCCCCTCATACTCAGCGATTGCCCGCCGCCACCCAGAGTGGCTTACCCAGCGACAGGACGGGAGTCAGGTCTTTATGCAGGGACGCCATCCCCGCGTTTGGCTAAATCCACTGCACCCGGAGGTACAGGAATTTTTCGTCGATTTGATAACGGAAGTCTTAGCGACCTACCCCGTCGACGGCATTCAGTTTGACGACCACTTCGGGTTACCCGTGGAGTTTGGCTACGATCCCTACACGGTAGCGGCCTATGGGCGTACCCACGGCGGAGCCGCTCCACCGAACGATCCCAGAGATCCTGACTGGATGCGCTGGCGGGCAGAGCAGATCACGGCCCTGATGGAAAAGCTAGTGGACGCGGTCAGGCGTAGCCGCCCCGACGCTGTCTTCTCACTCTCCCCCAATGCCCTGCCCTTTGCCTATGACGAGTACCTGCAAGCTTGGGACCAGTGGCAGCAGCGGGGCTGGATAGACCAGCTCATCGTCCAGATCTATCGCCCTAGCCTCAGCGCCTTTGAAGCGGAGCTAGACCGGGTGATGGCCACCGATGTCGAGGCGCATTCCACCGTCAGTGTAGGGATTCTCGCTGGCCTAAAGAACCGCGAGCCAGCCACAGGCCTGATTGCTGAGCAAGTGGCGGCGGTACGGGAGCGGGGGCTAGATGGGGTCTCTTTCTTCTTTTTTGAGGCCATGCGCAACGCTACAATCGGCCCGTTGTTTGCTCCCTGAGTTTACTTCCTGAGCCTCCACTGGCCACGGCAGTCCGTCACCCTTTCCGGTGGCGAGGTAGCCAGTCAGGGGCAGGCAAAGCGTAACGGTTATTGACAAACGGCAGCGAACCCGCAAACTTCGCAAGTATGATGGCGGTATGGCTAAGCGCCATTATCCTTTTCAAAGGCACCGTAAGGGCGGACATGGGCGAATCTAAGCGGCGAAAGGACCTGATGGGGGACGAGTACGGCCAAGAGCCTAACATTTTTCCCTGGTTGCCCATCAAGAAGAGTCAAGCTAGCGCCTTTGTCAAACTGAGTACTCAAGGTGCTTGGCTAGGGATTGGTGCCTTAGTGGTCTACTGGGTTACCGTGCGGTTCCTGGGTCCGGCATTGGGCTGGTGGCAGCTGAGTCAGTAGAGGGTAAACCCCGATTACAGGCGATTTTGCTGTACACCCCGAGGCTGTACACCCCGAGATAGATGTTTGCAGCTTGCGGGCGGTGACCTGATGAAACCGGACCTGCGATCGCGCTGCCTTGTCCGGGATGTAGCCGTGCGCCGATGAAGATAGTCATATCGCCCCCATCGCAGCGATTTCGCAGAGCGCGGCGAGTGCTCAGTAGGCTAGTGTTGGAATAGCTATCTAAAGCTGCAGCTTTGAAGCTCAATACTGCAGGGGCTCATGCTACTAAAGGTGTAGGTTTGTGATTTGTTGCACAGACTACCCTACAGATAAGTCTCAAGTCAGTACTATTTCTTAAGCCGTGATTTTTTGCGGTTCTATGCTTCAAAGGCCCCGCGGCTTGAGGCGTGAGCGCTACCTTAGCCCCAAGGGCAACTCTGCCCTACTTAGAGCCAGAGCTTGAGAGCCAGAACTCGAACTGTCAGCGTTGGGGCCTGACAGTCTGGCCGATATTCAAGTAGTATTGTTAAAACATTATTAAAGGCACTTAGCGTCGTTAACTTTGGTGTTAGGAGACAAGCATGTTTTTAAGACTTGCAGAGCAGCATCGCCAATTTGTGAAAGAGCTTGTCATGAATCTGCAGGCCCTAGCGGTTGTTCTGGAACGGCGCGGCTATCTAGCGTCGTGCTATACCTGCGGGGGGCAGATGAACAGCGCCTCGTTTATGGCTAGCCTCGGCGACGACCACCTGATTCGCTTTTTGGTCTCTGACTACGGCATCACCTGGACGGAGATGCGCGATGACCGCGAGCTGATG
>JBCCAG010000724.1:0-2484 GCA_039814955.1 Cyanobacteria bacterium P01_A01_bin.135 | reverse complement strand
TAGCTTCGCCGCAATAGATTCCCTATTTGCTGTCTTGCGGTCAGAGCGAGCATAGCCGTAGTAGGGAATAACGGCGGTAACCTGTCGGGCCGAGGCGCGGCGGCAGGCATCGATCATAATCATCAACTCCATCAGGTGGTCGTTTACCGGGGCGCAGGTGGGCTGCACTAGGTAGACGTCGCACCCCCGGATGGATTCTTGAATTTGGACGTAAATTTCTTTGTCGGCAAATCGCTTGCGCGTCATGGGGCTCAACTCTAGTCCCAGGTAGGCGGCGATATCGTGAGCGAGGCTAAAGTTCGCCGAACCGGAAAAAAGGCGAAATCGCCGGCTTGTAATAGGAGACTTCTTGCGTTCGCAAGGAACTGTAGTAGCAATCATGGCTTTTAGAATATGTGGCTTTTAGATAGGTGAGGTGACGGGCTCAGCCTTTAACGTTTGCGTCAGGATTGACTTCCTTATGAACCGCTCTGGGAAATCAGACATCTAATTACCAGGCAGCGGCGCATCGGCAAGCGCGGCCGCCGACCCCAAGAGCGCCGGCCAATACAGCGCCTATCAGCATCGTCGGTCATAGAATACCCTCAATGCCCTGTGACAGAGCCATCGCCCCGTCTACCGCCTTGGGAATATTTCCTATTCAGAGCTCAGCGCCGTCATCAAGTAAATTCTCTAAAGATACGGTTTTCCCGCAACCCGCTGTCGATACCGCTCTCTATACTTAAAGATAGGTATGCGGCTAGGTTATCCAGATACGGCTATCCCCTCGAATAAGCCATTATTTCCGGCTGGCATGCCTTTAACCTGTACTGAAGCATTAACAAGCTATGGCGCTTAACCCAAAGGTAATGGCAGCGGTGGAGGCCTTGAACTTTCGCGTCACCACTGGCGATGTGGCCTCTCAAGCAGGCCTAGATGTCCACGCGGCAGAGCAGGGCCTTCTCGCGCTGGCCTCGGAAGCGGGTGGGCATTTGCAGGTCTCAAAGGCGGGGGAAATTGCCTATCAGTTTCCCAAAAACTTCCGCAGCATACTGCGCAACAAGTCGCTGCGACTGCGGCTGCAGGGTTGGCTTGATCGAATTGGGAGGGCGCTGTTCTACCTGCTGCGTATCTCCTTCGGCATCCTGCTGCTGCTGTCGATTTTACTCGTTGTTTGCGCCATCGCGGTGATTGTGATGGCGGCTAGCGCCTCCCAGAGCGATCGCGATGACGGCGGTGGGTTCGGCGGCGGGGGCGGCGTATTTTTGCCCCGCATCTGGTTTGGGCCAGACCTATTTTGGATTTTCTACCCTAACTACTATGAGCGCCGGGGCTATTATCGGCGACGCTCCCCCAACAAACGAGGCGGCGGCGCGCAGATGAACTTTTTGGAGGCGGTATTCTCATTTCTGTTTGGCGATGGCAACCCCAATGCCGACCTAGAAGAGCGCCGCTGGCAGACCATTGGGTCGGTGATTCGCAATCGCGGCGGCGCGATTGCTGCAGAGGAGGTGGCCCCCTACTTGGATGGGGTCAAGGAGCAAGACTTAGAGGCAGAAGACTACGTGCTTCCCGTGCTGTCGCGCTTCAATGGGCGTCCCCATGTCAGCCCTGAGGGCAATATCATCTACCACTTTCCTGAGCTGCAGGTGACCGCAGCGCGGCAGCGGAGTCAGGCGATCGCCGATTACTTAGAGGAGCGGCCCTGGCGGTTCAGCAATGCCAGCCCTGGACAGCTCTTGGCCGCGGGCGGATTAGGGGTTGCCAATATTGCTGGGGTTCTCTTCCTAGGCAATTTACTGCAGCAGGTAGTATTGGATCCCGCTTTTCAGGCCGGATTCATTGGCTTTGTCGCTAGCATCTATGGTCTGCTGCTGCTGTATGCCGTTGGCTTTGTTACCGTACCCCTGGTGCGCTACCTGTGGGTCAACTGGCGCAATGGCCGGGTGACTGCCCGCAACCATCAGCGCCAAGTTCATGTAGCGCAGCTCAAGCATCCTGGAGGGCCGCTGCAGCAGAAGCTCGCCTACGCCCAGCAATTTGCCGCCCAAACCGTTATTACCGCCGACGAGCTAGCCTACACGACCGAAACTGACTTGACGACGCAGGAAATTGAGCAGTCCGACGAGATTGACGAAGCGTGGCGACGCCGACTGGGGCAATCCCGGTAGTGAATGCTTGGGAAAGTGTGCGATCGCAGCACTGCTCCAGCTGCAGTATGCCTGCGCGCAGCTTTATGTTAAGTTTTACTGCATGCCTGTGGTTTTGGCGTTGTCCTCCCTAGAGCTAGCGGTAACCAGTTACAGCCCTGAAGCCTCAAGCGCCCGAAATTTGTACAGGGTTACTGAATTTACGCCCCCTAATCTGCTGTCATCAAACAGAGCTTGCGTATGGAAATGCCCACCCTTAGCCGCCCTCTACCCCACAATCCTGCGCGCGCGACGCCGCTTCGTTGCGTTGCCCTGGGAGATAGCCTAATTTACGGCTATGGTGACCCTGAAGGGG
>JBCCAG010000081.1:0-9985 GCA_039814955.1 Cyanobacteria bacterium P01_A01_bin.135 | reverse complement strand
GGAACTTCGCGCTCAATCGGGAGAGGCGCGCTACGAAATCTACCGAAAAAGTAGCGGCACTCTAGCCCATCGGTTTGAGGTGATGGTAAAGCCTGGCCAGGCAACGCGCCAGCTTGAGGCCACACTTCGCCACGAGTTGGGTCATGCGTTGGGGCTCTGGGGCCATAGCCGTAACCCCGAGGACGCCCTCTACTACAGCCAGGTGAGCGCCCCGCCAGCGGTATCCCAGCGGGATGTCGCAACCCTCTGCCAGGTCTACCAGCAGCCCACTGCCCTGGGCTGGCCTCAAGTTAACTCAGGGCCCTAAGGCCGCCCCAATCTTGAGGGGGAGGACCCTTCGTAGGTCAACTGGTCTGATTTGTAGCTAGGGGGCTCGACATGGATGCTGAACCGAGCCGGGGCGTACTGCTTAGCCAGGGCATCCTCTACCGCCTCGGTAATGTTGTGCGCCGTACGGACATCCTCCGCGTCAACAATCAGGTGCATTTCGATGAACACCTGCCGGCCGACGACGCCCCGCGAGGCGATATTGTGGCAGTTGACCACCCCAGGCACGCCCATCACGATCTGGTGAATGGCTTCGGGGGCGATCGCCACTTGGTCCACTAGCCAGGGTAAGTTAGTTTTCACCACCTGCCAGCCGCTAGAAAATACCATCGCCGCTACGGGAAAGGCCAGCAGCACGTCCAGCCAGGGGTAGTCCAAAACCCAAACGCTCACCAGCCCGGCCAAAACCGCAATGGTCACCCAGACGTCGCTCATGGTGTGATGGGCATCGGCAATTAAGATTGGGCTGTCGATGCGCTGTCCCACGCGGCGCTCGTAAAACGCCACGAATATATTGATCCCCAACACAATCATCAGCAGCCAGAGCTCCCACTGGCTGATCTCCAGGGGAGAGACCTCAGTAAATAGGCGCACAACTGCCTGCTGCAGAATCTCAAAGCAGGCCACCCCCAAAAAAGCGGCAATTCCTAACGCCCCCACCGCCTCAAACTTGTGGTGTCCGTAGGGGTGGTCCCGATCTGGCTCTGGAGATGACAGTTGGCTAGTCACTAATCCCAGAATGTTGTTGGCGCTATCGGTAACGCTGTGGAGCGCATCGGCAAGCACGCTTAGAGACCCCGTCATCACCCCGACCACGAGCTTGATCGTCATGACCACAAGGTTAAGAACTAGCGTAATCACGAGAACTCGGCGGACCTCGCTGCGGTATTTAGCACTCATAATCTGACGATGACGATTTTCAATGGTGGGGGGAAGAGGCTTGGGCCGGGCACCGCCCGCATATTGCCAGCTTAGAATAGGCGGCACCTTAAACGCGGCAGTTTCATCGGTAGAATGTGGAGGCCAATCTTCAAGATCAACCGCCCGATATCATGCCGGATTCAAATCTTAGTTTAAACCTGCTAGAGGGGTCAGTGTCGTTCCGATTTACGCCAGACGCGGCGATCGCCCTTCGAAGTGACATTGCCGCACTGCTGGAAAATCTCAAAGCCGCTTCAGCTCGTCCCGCACAGGCCGGCAGACCCACCCCTAAGCCAGCGATGGAATACCGCCACACGGGCGAGGTCTTCTTGGAGGTCTTCTGTAATCCCAACATCTGGCCCAGCCCCTTTGCCGCCAAGGTGCTGATTACCCTGCGGGATGAGCGCATTCGCCTCACCACCGAGGCTGAGCTGACCCAGCTCGTCAACGACCTGAACGAATTTATCAGCAGCGCTAGCGCCTAGTCTCCATTGGTGCTGAGACAGGCGGCTCAAGCAAGGTGTGATAGCTTAGGGGAAGCGGACACAGCATCAACATCCTCCATCTATGAATCCCGACAACCTAGCCGAAACGATTCAAACCGGATTTCGCGTCACCCTCGGCGCAGCCTCATTTCTAGCGGAAACGATCCAGGATTCTCAAAAGCGGGACGAAAACCTGAGCAAGCTGCGGGTTGAGAACATGACCACCCTTTCAGACGAATGGGTTGTGGAAGGGGCGCGTAAAGAAGAGGAAGCGCGGGCCTTCGTGGAATCTGTAATCAATAGCCAGACCTCTGCCAGCAGCCCCAATATGCCCACCCCTCCTACCACGGAGAGCAGCGCCGCAGTTGGTGTTCCCCCAGAGGTACAAATCGAGCTAGAGGTCCTGAAAACTCAGCTGGCCAAAATTCGCGCTGAGCTAGAGAAAGAGAACAGCCAAGACAGCTAGCTCGGGGCCGTGGCACTGTTTAACGGGCGGCTACTGTTAGCCGGCAGCGGCCTATTGCTCCTAGCTGCCCTCGGGGTGGCCCGTCTGCCCTTAGGGCAACTGCCCCAGCGGCTGGCGGCTTTTCGCATCTCCCTTAACCCGCCGCCTGCAGCGGGCGATCGCCTCTCGTCGGCTGACCTGTCCACTTGGGCGGACCAGTGGATTGTGTCGGCGGAAGCCGCTGCTCGAACCATTCAAGGCACCGATGCCGTCGTTCTTGATCCCCGCACTATTGCGTCCTCGCGGCTAACCCGGGCTGTCCCCATTGCCTGGCCGGCCTTTTCCCGGGATGCTGTCAGCCGTCGGGGACTGCTGCTCAGCGATGACCAACTGCTGGCCCGCAAGCTTGAGGCGCTGGGGGTGTCGAGCGATCGCCCGGTTTTGGTAGCGGGGGATCCCAAAGCGTGGGGGGAAGATGGCCGCATTGTTTGGATGCTGCGCACGCTGGGACACCCGGCAGCGGCTATGGTCGATGGTGGCCACAGCGCTCTGGCGGCGGCTTTAGCAGCGCAAAACATCCGACCGGCTCAACCTACCTCCGGCTCCTTTGCTGTACAGCGCGATACGACCTGGTCCATTGGCCGCGATCGCCTGCGGGAGCTGATGGCTAGCTCCAACGTGGTCGTGGTCGATAGCCGCTCTGCCGCCGAATACGCGGGGGGAACTCCCCACGGTGAGGCGCGGGGTGGCCATGTCCCCGGCGCAGTCCACCTGCACTTCAAGTCCCTAATGGATGAGGCGGGATACCTGCTGCCCCGCCCGACATTACTAGACCGCCTTGCCCAAGCCGGAATTACCTCGGATAAGACCATTGTCACCTACTGTACTGGGGGAGTGCGCTCGGCTTGGCTAGCTGTAGTGCTCACCGACCTCGGTTTCAGCGTCAAAAACTACGCTGGCTCCATGTGGGAATGGTCTGCCGCCGACCCGGCGCAGTATCCCCTTGTTCAAACCAATTAGGAAAGACGTTTTTCCGCAGCCTCATCGACCCGACTTTCGCCCCCACTACGGCAGAGGTCGCTCTAGTCGTAGGCTCGGGTGTGGCACAATCCACGATGCAGGTTGTGCCACTGCTCAGCCGGATTCAACAGCTGCCCTAGTCTGCCGCAGCTTCAAGCCGCTCAATATCTGCCCCTAGGCAACGGAGCTTGCCCTCAATGTCCTCATAACCACGATCGAGGTGGTGAAGCCCTTGGACTAAGGTTTTACCCTCCGCCGCCAGGCCCGCTACCACTAGGGCAGCAGAGGCCCGCAGATCCGTCGCCATAACCGGCGCGCCGGAAAGCCTCGGCACCCCGCAGATGACAGCGATGTTACCCTTGACGCGGATATCTGCCCCCATACGATTTAGTTCCGCCACATGGCGAAGCCGGTTCTCAAACACGGTCTCGGTAATTACCGAGTTGCCCTCGCTCAGCGCCAGCAGCACCATGAACTGGGCCTGCATGTCTGTCGGGAAGCCGGGGAACGGCAGGGTCTCAATATCAGTGGCCCGGTAGCTATGGGCCGGAGTCACCCGTAGTCGATTGGGGCCGTCCAACTGGACCTCCACGCCAATGGCCCGCAGCTTGGCGATCGCCGCCGTCAAATGCTCCGGAATCACAGGAGCTAGGGTGATTTCAGAGCGAGTCACCGCCCCGGCCACCAGAAAGGTGGCGGCCTCAATGCGGTCCGGAATAATGCTGTAGTCTACGCTGTGGAGATCAGGAACCCCGGACACCACAATGGTTTTTGTGCCGGCGCCGCGCACGCGAGCCCCCATGGCCCGGCAGAAGTTGGCTAAGTCCACCACTTCAGGTTCCTGGGCGGCATTTTCAATAATGGTTTCCCCATCCGCCAGGGTTGCCGCCATCATCAGGGTCTCCGTGGCCCCAACGCTGGGAAAGTCTAGGTAAATGCGCGCTCCCGTCAGCCGCTTCGATACCCCCGGCACACAGGCATGGACCACCCCATGGTCAATGTAAACCTCTGCCCCCAAAGCCCGCAGCCCTTTCACATGCAGGTCCACCGGGCGAGCGCCGATGGCACAGCCCCCCGGTAGAGGAACGCGGGCCACCCCCAGCCGGGCTAACATCGGACCGATGATAAAGAAGCTGGCTCTGAGCTGGCTGACGAGCTCATAGGGAGCCATGGTGGCTCCGATGTGGGCGGCGTTAATATCTACGCAGTCTCCCTGGTGGGTGAGATTGACGCCGACGGCTCTCAGGATCTCCGCCATGCGGGAGACATCTTGGAGGGCCGGAACATTGCGCAGGCGGCAGTCTTTGGGACAGAGCAGAGCTGCCGCCATAACCACCAGGGCTGAATTCTTCGCTCCACTGATTTTTACCTGCCCAGACAGGGGTCGCCCGCCTCTAATTTTGAGGATAGGCTGGTCGTCCCGAGCAACGGGCGATTGGGACGGAGATTGTGTCAAGGATTTAATGGGTCTGTCCTCCTGATTCTACAGATGGGCCATCAACAACGTGCTGTGTGTGTGGAGCGAACGTGAGCGCGAGCGACGCACCAACTGAAGCTTTACTCGTAAAGATTTTACATGTTTCCTTAGGATCCCCCTAGCGTTTGGGATGTAGATGTGTCTTTGGATTGGGTTTATTGCAATGGATTTACAGAGCTTGGATTACCGTATCAGATGAATTGTTTCGGCGTCGGTATCGGAAATCAGAAGCATGGTTGACTTACCGGCAAACGTGGGGGATGATAAAAGACCTTAGCCTCTGGTTTACCTCTGGGGCGCAGATGCGCTGCAAGAGGTAAAGGCGCTCACCTAGTAATGGCCTCTTGCGACTAGAATTCCCCAGTTTCAGCGCTGTTGAAACGGGTTCCGCTGGGGCGGGTAAGCGGAAGGCGGTTAGGCAAGCTAATATGCGGAACTGGCGGAATTGGTAGACGCGCTAGATTCAGGTTCTAGTGTTCGCTAAGGACTTCCGGGTTCAAGTCCCGGGTTCCGCATTGCTAACTGCAGTAGGGTCAGTGCCCCTTGAGGGACGCTGGCTCTATCTGCGTTGGGAGGGAAGTCAGGGCGGGGGAGGAATGGTGATTTGCGATGCTCAGCAGCCTACAAAACCCGCTAGTTAAGCAGTTGCGTAAACTCCATCGGGCCAAAGAGCGCCGCAAGCAGGCCTGCTTTCTGTTGGAGGGAACCCATCTGGTAGAAGAGGCCGACCGCGCTAGCTGGCCACTATCGGTGGTGTGCCATACCGCCGCTTGGCAGCAGCGCCACATTGACCTCTACCAACAGCTAATTCAACAGGCCCAGCGGGTGGAGCTGGTAAGCGAACCGGTGCTAGAGGCGATCGCCACGACGGCTCACCCTGACGGGGTGATTGCCGCAGCGAATCACCAGCCCCACCCCGTCAGCGAAGCATTGCCTTCCCTGGGTCTAGGAATTGAAGCGCTGCAGGACCCCGGCAATCTCGGCACCATTATTCGTACGGCGGCGGCAGCTGGGGTGGATAGGGTTTGTCTCAGCGAAGACAGCGTTGACCTGGAGCATCCCAAGGTCCTGCGGGCCTCGGCAGGGCAGTGGTTTCGTTTGCCCATGGAACAGCACACTGCCTGGTATGAAGAGGTGGCCCAACTGCAGGGGAAAGTCCAGGTAGTGGCCACTAGCCCCACGGCCCAGCAGCCCTACTGGAACCTAGACCTGAGGCGGCCCACGTTAATTTTGGTCGGAAATGAAGGGGCCGGTCTCTCAGAGCGGGCTATGCAGCTGGCTAGCCATCAGATCAGTATTCCTACCGCTGCCGAGGTGGAGTCACTCAATGTGGCGATCGCGACGGCGCTGGTGCTTTATGAAGCCCTGCGTCAGCGTCAGGCAACAGGGCGCAGTTAGACTTTCATGGCCAGTTTGTCAATATTTCGCCCAATATGGGATAGAGTATGCGGTAGTCCTTCGGATTCAAGCGCTGAACCGCTGTGCTAGCGAATCGTTGAGTTAAGTAGTCGCCCATTATGCCCCTACCCCACCTAGGTTCTCATCCAAACCCTAAGCGCCGCATTACTGCTACCTTGCGGCGGACTCTAGCGGCCCTGCTAGCAGTTACTGCTGGCACAATCACCTTTGCGAGTGGGGCGATCGCGCAGTTTATTCTGCAGCGTAACGATGAGGGACCAGAAGTAACCCAACTGCAGCGTGATCTGCAGGCAGCCAATTTTTACAATGGGCCTATCTCAGGGATTTACGGTAGCCAGACTGAGCAGGCCGTGATTCAGCTACAGATTGCTAGTCGACTGGAGGCGGACGGCGTTTTTGGCCCTCTGACGCGATCGGCCCTGTCGAGCCGGTTAGGGGGCACCTCTAATGTGCCTGGGTCCCCTACGGTGGGCACTCCCATTCCGGTGACAGGTTCTGACGGCCGCGTTGTCCGAGATGACGCTCTCAGCGGCAGGTTAGCGACCAACCTGGCCAATGCCTCCTGCGCAAACTTCTCTAGCGGGGGTGGGTCTGATATTGGCGTTTTGCAGCGGGGCGACGTGGGTAATGAAGTCAGACGGCTGCAGCAGCGCCTTGACGATTTGGGCTACAGCCCCGGCGTTATTGACGGCGTATTTGGCCAAGATACGCAAGCGGCAGTGATTCGATTTCAGCGCGATCGCGGTCTCACTGCCGATGGAATTGTTGGTAGCGTCACAGCCCAGCGGCTGGGCCTTATCGATGACGGTGTAGAAGTGGGGCAGCCCGCCATCAACAACGGCCCCTACGCGGTCGTGGTGCCCGCAGGCCAAGATGACATCGATACCCTAGCCACCGTGCGTGAAGAGGAAGCCGACGCCTGCTTTGCGCGATCGCGCTTGGGCTCCTACATCTACGCAGGTGGCTTTGCGGAGCGCTCGGATGCCGAGAGCCGCTCCCTAAGGCTACGGGCGTTGGGACTAGATGCTAGGGTAGACTTCCGCCGCAGCGTTCGCGCCAACTAGGGCTAAGCCCACCCATAGACCCACCGATAAGCCCACCGTGCTAGCTTTAAGGGGCGCACCCTAGGCCTTGTTCCCACCCTGTGACCCCATTCAATGCCGAGCGGCTGCTCTTCACCCCAGCGGCCCCTGCCCCTGACGCCGTACCCCTAATCTTTGCTTTCCCCAACGAGTACAGCGTTGGCATCACCAGCCTGGGGTACCAAGTGGTGTGGGCCACCCTGGCTGCCCGCCCTGACCTGGCCGTCAGCCGCCTATTCACTGATGCTCATGAGCCTCTGCCCCAAGCCCCTGAGCTGCTGGGCTTCTCCCTCTCTTGGGAGCTAGACTACGCCAACCTGTTAACGCTGCTGGAGCAGCTTGACATCCCAGTTCGCGCCGCTGAGCGCACCGCCTCCCATCCGCTAGTTTTCGGTGGTGGGCCGGTGCTGACGGCCAACCCCGAACCCTTCGCCGACTTCTTCGACGTCATTCTGCTGGGGGACGGGGAGCTGCTGCTGGATGCCTTTGTGGATGCGTACCAAGCAGTTCGTCATAATCCCCGAGACGAGCAGTTGCTGCACCTGGCCCAAGTCCCTGGCCTGTATGTCCCCAGCCTATATGCGCCGACCTATAGCGCGCCCGATGGTCCCTTTGCGGCGATCGCCCCCCTCGATTCCCGCGTTCCCGCCACAGTTGCCAAGCAGACCTACCGGGCTAACCGGCTGTCCGCCTCCACGGTGGTCACCGAGAAAGCCGCTTGGGAAAACATCTACATGGTGGAGGTGGTGCGCAGCTGTCCGGAGCTGTGCCGCTTTTGCTTGGCCAGCTACCTCACCCTGCCCTTCCGCACTTCAGATTTAGAAGGGTCGCTGCTGCCGGCGATCGCGCGCGGCCTTGAGGTGACGAACCGATTGGGGCTGCTCGGGGCTTCCGTCACCCAACACCCCGAATTTGAGGCCCTGCTCACCCATCTCAACCAGCCCCAGTACGACTCGGTGCGCCTCAGTATTGCCTCGGTGCGCACCAACACGGTGACCCAACTGCTCACCGAAACCCTGGTAAAGCACGGCACCCGCTCCATCACCATCGCCGTGGAGAGTGGCTCCGAGCGGGTGCGGCAAATCGTCAACAAGAAGCTGGCCACCGAGGAGATCACCCAGGCCGCCGTCAATGCCAAAGCCGGGGGGCTGTCAAGCCTGAAGCTGTACGGTATGGTTGGCATCCCCGGTGAAACCGAGGAGGACCTGGGGGAAACCGTGGCGATGATGAAGTCTCTGAAGCAAGCTGCCCCGGGACTGCGGCTCACCTTAGGCTGTAGCACCTTCGTCCCCAAATCCCACACCCCCTTCCAGTGGTACGGTGTCAGTGATCAGGGGGACAAGCGGCTGAAGCGACTGCAGAAGCAGCTCCGCCCCTTGGGCATCGACTTTCGCCCGGAGAGCTACAAGTGGTCGGTGATTCAAGCGCTGATTTCCCGGGGCGATCGCCGCCTGTCCCACCTGCTAGAGCGGGTGCGCCACTACGGCGACTCTTTGGGCAGCTACCGGCGCGGTTTTAAGGATCTTCAGGGCCAGCTGCCGCCCCTGGAATTCTATGTCCACCAGGACTGGCCCATTGATGCGCCGCTACCCTGGGACCACCTGCAGGGACCACTGCCCACAACTACGCTGCAGAAGCACCGGCAAGAAGCCGTGGACGCCATGATACCGGTATAAGCGATGTCCCTTGAACCGTTCACCTCGAACAATTGACAGAGGCCAAGCGGATCAAATCGCGGTAAGATAATCGCGTATTAATTCAGGTACGTCAGCCAAGGCGTCTATTAGGCCCAGTCTTAACGGTCCAGTGAGACGATCAAAGCGCGTCGGGCGACGACCCCGAAATTGACGTTCTCGTTTAGAGGTCTGCTATGAAAACGATTGTCTCTCGTCTGTTGGCCCTGGTTCTGGTTGCTGTCGTTGGCCTAACAGGCTGCTCTACCCCGCCCCCCAGCAACTTCACGGGCAACTATCAGGAAGACACTATCACCGTAATTGAGTCGCTGCGTAACGCCATTAACCTTCCAGCAGGTGATCCGGAGCAGGCCAGTAGCCAAGCCCAGGCCCGCCAGCTCATCAATGACTTTTCTGCCTACTACCGCCGCAGCGGCAAGCTAGATGGCCTAGGCTCCTACACCACCATGCGCACGGCTCTTAACTCCTTGGCAGGCCACTACAGCTCCTACCCCAACCGCCCGGTCCCCGAGAAGCTGCAGAAGCGCCTCAACCAGGAGTTTAACCAGGTGGAATCGGCGCTGCGCCGTGGCGCATAGGGCGATCGCCTTTCAATTCGCACATTTTTAGAAACCCGAAGCAGTCTGTAAAAGCATGGCCCACTCGCAAGGGCCGTGCTTTTTGTCTATGGGTTCGAGCGATCGTGCGGGTCGTCAGTACCCGTCTTCATTAGCCGCCCAACACCATGGCATTTGACTTCCAGCCGCTGCAGAGGCACCAGGCCCTCGCTATTGTGAGCTGGCACTACCCTGCGCCTTACGACATCTACAACGTCGAGCCTGAGCATCGGCAGGCCGATGTGGACTATCTCCTACATCCTCAAAACAGCTTCTTCGCCATCCTTGGCGCGGATGGTGGTTTGGAGGGCTATTGCTCCTTTGGCCGTGATGGTCAGGTGCTCGGGGGCGACTACAGTAGCCCAGCTTTAGACATTTGCATGGGAATCCGGCCTGACCTAACCGGACAGGGAAATGGACACCGCTATGCGCAAGCGGTCATCCGCTATGGGTTTCAGCACTACGGGGCGAAGCAGCTGAGGGTAACCATCGCCGCTTTTAATCAGCGAGCCCAGCGGG
>JBCCAG010000241.1:0-5705 GCA_039814955.1 Cyanobacteria bacterium P01_A01_bin.135 | reverse complement strand
CGCTCGGTCACCGATATTCAGTTGGCCCTCACCCCTGGAGATTTTGACCAGATTTGGCAGCAGATTTCTCCCGAGCAGCCCATGACCCTGGAAGGGCTCCACCAGCGGCAAGACGGATCTTCGTTCCCGGTGGAGGTGCGGCTAGGGCTAATTCAAATCAGCGGCCAGCAGCTGATCTTGGCCCTGGCCCGGGACATTACCGAGCGGCGGCAGGCGGAAGCGGCGATCGCGCGGCTGGCGGAAATTGGCGAGCTATCTTCCATGATTGTGCATGAGGTGCGCAACCCGTTGACCACGGTAATCATGGGGCTGAGTTCCTTTAAGCAGCTAGCACTGCCGGAGCGAGCCCGGATGCGCCTTGACCTGGCTCTAGAGGAGTCGGAGCGGCTACAGCGGCTGTTGAACGAAATTTTGATGTATGCCCGGGAGCAGCAAATTGAGCTGCATCCAGTTGATTTATTGCCCCTCTGTCAGGAAATTCAGCAAACCCTGTCGGACGCGCTCACCTTGTCTAGCCGGTCCATTCAGCTCGTGACGGCCCTCGATGGTGATTTTGTTGCCGAAGGCGATCGCGATGGCATCGTCGCCCTAGGAGACCGCGACAAACTTAAGCAGGTATTTATCAACCTGGTCACCAACGCTTGTGAGGCGAGCCCTACGGATGCCGCTGTCCTATGGCGGCTGCAGATACAGGACCGCCAAATTGTGGTTCAGGTCCAAAACGGCGGCGATCCCATTCCCCCCGATATTTTGCCGAAGCTGACCCAGCCTTTCTTCACCACTAAGTCCTCCGGGAACGGGTTGGGGTTAGCCATTACCAAACGCATTGTCGAAGCCCACGGTGGCACCCTTGCGATTGCCTCCTCGGCGGAGACGGGAACCACGGTGACGGTGACGCTTCCGGCTAAGCCAAGCTGAGACAGTTTTCGGGCAGTAAACGGCAGACGAGGTCCATCAGCTCATCGGTATTGAAGGGCTTGACAAGGTAGCCGTTGGCGCCGGCCTGTTGCGCCGCTTCAACGCGCTCTGGGCCGCTGTAGGCGGTAACGACAACAATCGGCGGAGCGATGGGGCGCTGCTGCAGCCAGCGGCAGACCTCCAAGCCGGAGCAGCGGGGCAGGTGCCAGTCTAGGAGAACTAGATCAAAGGAGCGCAGCGTCAGCGCCTGAATGCCGCTCCAGCCATCTGCCGCGATGGTGACCTCGTAGCCGATATCCCGCAGCACCAAGGCAAGGCACTGGGCAAGACGGTGTTCGTCCTCTATGAGCAGAATGTGGGGTTTGCAGGTTGTCATTGAATCACTGTGGAAATGGCTAGCGGGGCTGGGCATCGTGCGGGGCGTCGTCGGTCTGGTGAGGCTCTGAGGCAATCGCCTAACCCTGCAGTTGTCCAATAGTTGGATTGTCCCTTAGGGACATGAGGTAGGTGTGACGCCATCCTGAGAGGGTTCTAAGAAGCGGCCAGTTGCTTCGCCGCAAAGAGCCGTAAATGAGGAACAACGCCACTTTGTAAACTGGTCTAGTGCCTCCACAGTCGGGGTAGATATTGGTAGAGTCAGCATGTGGCATTTTCCATGTCGAGCTGTACGCCCTATTGCTATGACCGCTGACCTAGTCGCGCTGACTGCCCTTGAACAGGCCCACCAGATTCGAGCCGGTAATCTTTCCCCTCTGGAGTTGGTAGAGCTCTACCTGAGGCGTATTGAAAGCATTGACTCCCACCTAGGTAGCTACGTCACGGTGACGGCAGACCGCGCCCTAAGCCAGGCGAGAGCGGCAACTGAGCGTCTGGCTAAGCCTATCGCTGAGGGCGGAGAGGATCTGCCCCCGTTCTTCGGGGTTCCCATTGCCATTAAAGACCTGGCCCCGCTGGAGGGAGTGCGGTTTACCCTCGGCAACGCCGCCTTGAAGCAACAGGAGAACACCGCCACCTTCGATAATGCCATCGTTGCCTACCTGAAGCGCGCTGGGTTCGTTATTCTCGGCAAGACCGCCACCCCCGAGCTCGGTACCTTGCCCTACACTGAGCCCCCCGGCTTTGCCCCCACCCGCAACCCCTGGAATCCCGACTATACTCCCGGTGGCTCTAGCGGCGGCGCGGCGGCGGCCCTCGCGGCAGGGCTGTGCCCGATTGCCCAGGGCTCAGACGGGGGTGGGTCAATTCGCGGACCGGCACATTGCTGCGGTTTGGTGGGCATTAAACCTGCTAGGGGACGGGTCTCGACTGCCCCGCTGGGCTACACGCCGGGCAGCATTGCCACTGGGGGTCCACTGGCGCGCACGGTTGCGGATGCGGCGGCGTTTTTGGATGGGGTGGAAGGCTATGTGCCCGGTGACCCCTACTGGCTGCCTTCCCCTGAGCCCAGCTTTGCGGCGATCGCCTGCCAGGGAGCCCGCGGCGTTTCGCCCAAGCGAATTGGCCTACTGACGGGCTTCCCCCGCATTCGGGAAACCCACCCGGACTGCCTCAAGCCCCTGGAAGAAACCGCCCGCCGCCTAGGGGGGTTGGGCCACCGCATTGAGCTCATCGACCCGGATAGCCTTGAGTACGAATCGCTGATTGCGCCCTTCACCGTGGTGTTTCGCTCGGGTATCGGCGCGGCGGGTATTCCCCCAGAGGCCCTCAGCCCTATGAACCAGTGGTTCCTCAGCCACGGCGACACGGCGGCAGATTTCCACAAATCTCTATGGGCGATGCAGGGCATGGCCCGCCGTCTCGTTCAGCAGCTCAGTCCCTTTGATGCCGTGCTGCTGCCCACCTATTTGCACCCCACTATCCGCGTCGGGGAATGGGCTGACCTTGCGCCAGAGGACGTTATGGCCCGCATGATTGAATGGATATTTCCCTGTCCCCTATTCAACGCCACAGGACAGCCGGCGATCGCCCTGCCGGTAGGACTAGATAGCCGCGGGCTGCCCGTGGGGGTGCAGATGGTCGGTCGCCCGGCGGATGAGGCCACTATTATTGCGATCGCCGCCCAGCTTGAGGCGACCTACCCTTGGCAGGGCGCTCCCCCGTTCGTAGCGGATTTATTGGCGTAGTGTTTAGCTAGGGCCCGCTGCGATCGCGTACTCAGTGCCGTAGCGCTGCCGCAGGTTGCAGGTGTCGTGGTCTACCAGGTTAGTGTCGCTCAGCTCCAAGTTGTAAAAATCTACCGCCTCCCCGTCAAAGTAGGGACCCGCATGCCAAGTGCCCACATGCAGCTTCACAAAGCAGGTGCCTGGAATCTCAAAAACCCGGATGCTATCTGGTGCTGGTGCCTCAGCGGTGCCTGGAGGGGCGACGCCCAGAAACCAGGTTTTGCCTGCTAAAGACCCCAAGCATTGGGTGCATTGGCGGTGTCGGGTAATTTGGTGAAACCGTCGTCCCCGCCCCGTGAGCCGCATAATGTAGAAGCGGGGCGTGCCCTGGTCTAATACGAGCTGGGCGTCAGCGCTATCAAAGGGCTTGCCGTCCTTTGACGGAAAAATCACCTGGCCGAAGGGGGCAAACCCGTCAGCGGTAATTGGCTGGGCGGCGAGGGCAATGACGTCGGTGGTGTGGGCCATGCTAGATGATCCCAAACCCGAGCAGCACAAACCGCAGCAAAAATACCGCCGCCACGACCCAAATGGCTGCATCTACTTCATGGGCCTTACCCTGAAACGCTTTGATGATGGGGTAAGCCAAAAAGCCCACCGCTAGACCCTCGGCAATGGAGTAGCTCAGGGGCATGACGAGAATGGTAAGGAAAGAGGGAATCGACTCTGCCGGGTCATCCCAGTTAATGCCGCGCACGTTACCCGCCATCAGCACCCCTACAATTACGAGCGCAGCGGCGGTAGCAAAGCCAGGGATGGCGGCAAACAGGGGCACAAAGAAAATCGCCAGGGCGAATAGCGCCGCCGCCACTAGGGCGGTGAACCCGGAGCGTCCCCCCTCCGCCACGCCAGAGGCCGACTCCACATAGGTGGTCACTGTAGAGGTGCCCAGCAGCGCCCCCACCGAGGTGCCGACGGCGTCCGCCATCAAGGCCTGGTTGGCTTTGGGCAGCTCCCCCTCCTCGTTAATCATGCCGGCCTGCACGCCTACACCGGAGAGGGTACCAACGGTATCAAACAGGTCCACGAATAGGAATACAAACAGCACCGCCAGCAGGTTGAGAATGTTGCCGCCGTTGATTTGCCCTAAACCAACCAGCGCCTGACCGAATAGGTCTGCTGGCCACACCGGCAGGGAAATCAGGCTCTCGGGCCAGGGGGCAATGCCCAGAATCCAGGCCAGTAGCGAGGTGGCTAGCACCCCCCACAGCAGCGCTCCCTTAGTGCGGCGGGCCACAAAGGCAGCGGTAATCAGGATGCCCAGCAGGGCCATGGCGGTTTCCGGACGGCCCAAATCCCCCAGGGTAGTCTTGGTGGCTTCGCTGGCGATGATGATGCCCGCCCCCCCGGTGTCTGGGTCTCCCGATAGGCCGATGTAGGCAATAAATAGGCCAATGCCGGCGGCGATCGCCCGCTTCAGACACTCAGGGATGATTCTAATTAAAGTGGCCCGCAGGTTCGTCACCGTCAGCAGGATGAAAATCAGGCCTTCAATAAACACCACTGCCAGCGCTAGCCGCCAGTCTACTCCCAGGCCCAGCACCACCGAAAAGGCAAAAAAGGCGTTGAGCCCCATGCCGGGGGCCAGGGCAAAGGGGTAGTTGGCGTACAGGGCCATGATGGTGGTGGCGATCGCGGCGGAGAGGGCTGTAGCGATGGCAAGCTCGCCAAATAGGTCCCCCGACTCAGTGAGAAACACTGCCTCAGACAAAATGCCGGGGTTGACCACCAGGATGTAGGCCATGGTGACAAAGGTGGTTGCCCCCGCCAAAATTTCGGTGCGCAGGTTAGTGCCCAGCTCGGCAAAGTGAAAAAATCGAGCGATGGCGCTGTCATCCTCAGGCGCTTGAGGGGAATTGGGCTTAGGCTTTGTAGAAGACTCACTCATGGACTAGACCAGCTCTTGGACAGGGTGACTTGCCTCAGCTCAGTGGTAACGCGGCGACTCGCTCAAAGTCTAGGCGGCGCTTAATACCGATTGTTGTTGTAGGGACTGCCATGTCTATTCGGCATCAGCGGCTAAGCAGGCAAAAAGTCGAGAGATTGGATTATCCTCTCGGCTTTAGCATACATGAGTGGCGCTAGCCTAAGCTGCGTCAGGGGTAACAAAATTTTCCTAGACCCAATGGGAGGTATTCTTTCCCCATCAGCAAAGCCGGATCTCCGCGGGAGACACGGCTTTAAACTAAGCAGAAAGACATATAATAAACGGCGCTATCAAAGGATTCGCCCCCCGGTAGGGGGGCGAATCCTAATATCGTTTACTTGAGGCCAGCTACTTAGTTGAGGTTGACCTTAACGACTTTATTCTTTTCCTCTTCTGCCTTGGGCAGCGTCAGGTGAAGAATGCCGTTCTTGTACTCAGCGGAGACCTGCTGGTTTTGAATCCGACCCGGAAGGGGAATAACGCGCTGAAATTTGCCATAGCGAAACTCAGTGCGAGAAAGGCCGGACCGCTCGGTTTTGGTTTCGGAGCGCCGCTCGCCGCTGATGGCGATCGCCTCGGCGGTAGCCTCAATGTTGATGTCATCGGGCTCAAGGCCAGGGACTTCCAGCTTCAGGGTATAGTCTTCCTCGGTCTCCTCCAGTTCAGCGGCCGGGGAGAAGAGAGAGCCCATCGGCTCT
>JBCCAG010000399.1:0-4394 GCA_039814955.1 Cyanobacteria bacterium P01_A01_bin.135 | reverse complement strand
GATGAAGAACTGACCCAGGTGCTGGCAGTTTGGATCGAGGATTGACTAGCATCGACTAGCGGGGCAACACCCTAATTCTCTTGAGGCAAGACCGCTATGGGGCGCTACTGGCTGATCTTACTGCTGCTACTGGGGGCTGGCTGTGGGGCGCCGCCCGCCGAGCCAGAGTCGGCGACACCTCCGGATGCAGCAGAGGTAACCCTCACTGAAGCCAATACCCTGATTACCGCCGCTCGCCTAGGTCCCGCCCGGTTGGGGATGACCCTGGGGGACCTAAAGGCTGAGGTGGAAGCAACCTATGGGAATGGCGTTACCTTTGTCCCTACCCCTAACTTCATGGTGGATTTAGGGGCGATCGCCGTTACCCGAGGAGACGAGACCCTATTCCATGTGCTCCATTTTGCCGGCGACCCCCTCACGGATAACGATCCCATCACCCTGCTGCTCACCACCAACCCTCGCTTTAAGACTGCCGCTGGCGTGGGGCCGGGGACGCGGCTGTCGGTGGCGGAATCCGTCTACGGGGAAGCGACCCTGGCCCACAACCCCGACAACGAGATGCGGGAGTCGGCGCGCTTTGCCAATTTTGAACCCCTCAGCGTCACCTTCCGCACCAATGGCTTTAGCGAGACGGACGCTGGCTTAGCAGGGATATACGGTGAACCCACCCAAGGCTCCTTCTACGAGACCACCCAGTACCGCGACGACGCCACGATTCGCGCCGTCATGCTGGATGGCAACCGGCTAGAGACAGCGCGATCGCCAGTGGAAGCACCTGAGCCCACCCCGCCGCCCGCTGCTAGCGGAACCGAAGGCCCAGAAAACGACCCGCCCTCCGTCAGCGCCACCTACGCCGAGGTGGACGCCCAGCTCAACCAGACCTACAGCAGCGCGATGAATAGCTTAGAGGGGGTAGCCCAAGACAAGCTCTTAGCCGCCCAGCAGCGCTGGCTCGCCTTTCGCAATGCAGAATGCGCCTTTCGGCCCCAGCTTAATATTGCCCAAGACGACTGCCTTGTAGAAACCACCCGCGATCGCATCAGCCAGCTCAGTGCCCTAGAGACCGATGCAGCCCTGCAGATTCCTGAGGAGTTAACGGCGGGACTGGGCACCGTTACGGTAGAAGGGGGAGAGGACACCGTCAACTGCGATGACCTCCAAGGCGGCCCCAGCTACAGGTACTGCGTTGGCTTGGGCTACGAGCGGGAAGATGCCCGACTCAACCAGATTTACCAAGCCATTCAAACCGGCCCCGGCACCACCGCTAAAGACAGCCTCATAGACGCGCAGCTCGCCTGGATTGATTTTCGCGATGCCCACTGCACCTCAGCAGTCAGTGACGCTTACGGGGGCACTGGCTACAACGCCTACTTTGCCGCCTGCCAGGCCAAGCTGACCCAGGCGCGGGCCAATACCCTGTCAAACTACAGCAACTTGTTTCAGTAGAGCCATGGGCCCATAGCTTTTCAGCCGCTGCAGCTGTTCCTCGTCCCGCACAAACAGGGAGCCTGCAAAGCCGAGGGCGTTGACGGAGATCGAGGCAAAAGCTTCCTGCGATCGCAGCACCACCAGCATCCAGCGCCGGGTGAGCAAGAGGTTGTAGGCGGCAGTTTGTTTATCGCCCATCACCGCTACCCCAGCTGCTTCCAAAAGCTGGTGATAGGCATTGAGCAAGTACGCCGCGGGATCTTCATGACCAGCGGGGGATAGGGCTATGGCGCTGTGGCGGAACGGTAGGGCGGGTAAGGTCTGCGGCCCCTGTGAGGCAAACTGCATGATTGCCTCCACTGGCACAGTAGTGGGAATGAGCTGCAGATGCTTATGGCGCTGGCTGGCCCCGGCCACAGGACCACCGTTATAAAAAGCCAGCCCGTCCACCTCTGCTAAGCAGCGCCAAATGCTGTGGAAGTCGCTTTGGTTCAGCCAGCGCTCCTGAGACTCGAAGGCCCGCGTCACCACCAGAATGTGGTGGTCCACTACGTTGTACTTGTTTAACAGGCATAGGTGCGTCTCAGACAGGTCCCCCACAAACAGGTCCTGGTCGTAGGGCAGAAAAGGGTTGAAGGGCTTGCCGTCCGCTGTGGCCTTAGTCTGCTTTTGCTTAGCTCGCTGCTTGCGGGCCAGGTTGTCCAAAATGCGCACGACAAACGCCATACCCCCGTCAGCGAGGGTGCTTGCGTGGGTGGGGATAGATTGCAGAGCCCCGCACTGAAGCCCGTGGCGAGTTCTAGCCTGGATTTGTGGCCACAGTTCCCCAGGCAGCAGGAGGGTGCGAGACGTTGGCGTGGGATCGGACATGGCGGCTGGAGAGGGGACGGCTAGCGCTATGAGGCAACGTTTCAACCATAGCCCAGCGCCTTCCTGGCGCGCCGCTATAGAATAGAAAAGCAATATTGCCGACAGCATTGGCACTTTGGCCTATGATCCACGGACTAATGTGGCTGCCCCTGCTGGCCATCTTTATTGGCTTGGCCTGGGCCGGCTGGAATGAATACCGCAAGGTTGAGGCCTACCAGGTCTGGGCCGAATCTTACGATCGCGCTAAATATGACGTCAAAGCGATGCTTGGCCAGCGGGGGCGCCAGCTCGTGTGGGGTAAGCCGACTCGGCAAGGTCCCCGGTCGGAAGAATCGGTCTCCCTAGATCAGGTGCAGGCAGTGCGCGTCTTGGTCAAGGGAGCGCCCGTTACCGGTGACCCACCTTCCTCAGGGGCGGCGGCCATTGAGCTGGCGCTTAAAGACGGGACCTTGCGGACGATCCCGTTCACAGACGTAGATTTAGCAACCCAGTGGTGCCAGGTTCTAGAGCAGGACCGCCAGACTGAACCCCTCGCGTAACGACTGCGCTGTCAGCAGCCCCAACCATGGCAAAACTCCGGTCCTCAAATCTGCAGATCATCAAGCGCCGCCGCCAGCTTCAGCGCCGCCGTCGATGGCGGATTGTGCGATCGCTGTGGCAGCTGGTGATGGTGTTCGCGCTGGCGGTGGGGGTGGTGTGGACCGTTTCTCTGCCGGGGTGGGTGATTCGCTCCCCCGACCAAATTACCGTCAGCGGCAATACCTTCCTCTCTGAGGAGACGGTGCAGTCGCTGCTGCCCATCGACTACCCACAGTCGGTGCTGTGGGTGAAGCCCCGCAAGCTCGCCGCCGCCCTCCAGTCTTCGGGACCCATTGCCGCGGCTTCGATTAATCGGCGCATCTCCCCCCCCGGCCTCAGCGTCCATATCACCGAGCAGCGGCCCGTTGCCCTGCTGCTGGGCCCCACCGATCTGGAAATTCCCGCGGCCGAAGCTGAAGCGGGCGATCGCGCTTTTACCCTTGCTGGATTGCAGCCTACGGGACTACTTGACGAGAAGGGGGCGTTGATTCCTATCGCTAGCTACAACACAGTGCGTCAAGACATCGATCCTCCCGACTTGAAGCTGATTGGCATGCGCCAGAGCTATCGCGCAGTATGGTCGTCCCTCTATGCGCAGATCCAGCGCAGCCCTGTTTCCATCTGGGAAATCGATTTGCGTGATCCTAGCAACTTGACCGTCAAGAGTAGCCTTGGGCTGGTCCACATCGGCAGCTACGATGCCGAGCGATTTGGCCGGCAGCTCAGAACGTTAAATCGAATGCGGAATCTGTCTGAAGAAGTGGCCTTAGTAGACCTGCGTTACATCGACTTAACGACGCCTGAGCAGCCCATATTACAGATGGTTGAAGCTGCGGTGGTTGTGGATGAGGCTGACCTAGAAGCCGACTTGGAAGCCGACCTTGAGGAATCCCCCGTTCCCAGTGCGCCATAGGGTATTACCCTGTGGGGATGGCCCAGCTAATCGTGGGCACCTGCGCCTGCATGGCAGCAGGGTTACAGCAACTGCAACATTGCCTAAAGGCCATTGGTGTTTTGAAGCAACTTACCCTATAGTGAACAAGAACAGCCCCCTGTTGGCTGACAGCTAGGGCGCTTGTCAAGCGATGGCTTTGCATCGGCGTCGTTCGCAAGATGGTCCGAAGCATACTGATGGTGGCGGGCCACGTTTGATAGAGTGAATGTGTTCTAGCCTGCAAGTGCGCTTTTTAAGTAAGATTGTACTGAATCTGGCTTTACTGTTCTGCTGCATATGAGCTGCCGATGAATACCGCGAATACCTCAAATCCTTTTAAAGATTCAAGGCTCCATCTCAGGCAGACGAACGGCCACGATAGTGGAGTGTCAGATCAGCAGCCAGAGGGAGATCCTGTTGTGCCAAGCAGCGTAGCAAAGATTAAAGTTATTGGGATTGGTGGCGGTGGCTGTAACGCTGTCAACCGCATGATTGATAGCGATGTCTCAGGAATTGAGTTTTGGGCCATCAATACCGATGCTCAGGCGCTAGATCACTCTGCTTCTCATAACGGCCTTCAGGT
>JBCCAG010000839.1:0-2028 GCA_039814955.1 Cyanobacteria bacterium P01_A01_bin.135 | reverse complement strand
TAGCTATCTCTGCCCGCCTAAAGTTGCTGACTTACCCCCGTCCGAATTACAAATCTTAACGGACCAGGGCGATCAGTTTGGCGGCGGTATTACTTCTGGTTGTTATCTGCAGGTTGAAGATAAAGCCTACGCCCTCGCCGACGATGCTGAAGGCCGCTCCAACAAGAGCACCGAGATGCTGCGCAAGAGCACCCTGGCCAAGCTGCGCATTTTGGGCGCTATCGGTGAATTGGCGCAGCGCTTTAATGTGGACCGTCTCCCCATCGATATTGGCGTGGCGCTGCCCTTCGATGAGTACCTGAGCGATCAGCATGAAGTCAGCCAGCAGCTCAGCTCCACCACCTCGTTTATGTATAAGGGCAAGCCTATTACCCTGGAACCCCAGGCTGTGAAAGTGCTGCCTGAGGGGGCGGGTTTGGTGCAATGGCGGAAGATGCAGGCCATGCAGCACGGCCAGCCGCCCCAGAATTCCTACGTTGTGGTGATTGTGGGCCACCGCGACTTGACGTTCCTGATTTTCCGCCAGGGTAAGCCCCCCACCGGGGAGCCCAGCGGCACCGTGAGGTTGGGCTACCTGGAGTATCTGCAGTCGATTTCCCAGGGCATGTGCAAGCCCGACAACCCCTACCTCTACGATGCCTTGATCAAAGGCGCTGATACTGTAGCCTTTCCCGATCAACCCGGCAAGCAGTACCCGCTCACCGAGCGTCGCCAAAAGGCCGAAGCCTACTACTGGGAGCAGGTGCGCCACCACCTCAGCGATAAATTTGCCTCCCTCAATATTCCCAGCTATGAGATTTTAATCGGCGGCGGCACGGCCCACACGCTGTTGCGGGACAACCTCAACCAGATGCTTACCGGCATGCCGGGGGCAGAGGTCAACTGGCTCGCCGATATGGGCCGTGAGGTGTGCTCGGTGCTGCGGGTGATGACCCCTGCCGACCAGGCGCGCTTCTCAGACTGCTACGGCGGAGCTAAGTGGCTGGCCATTAAGTTCAGCGACGCTACTGCTGGGGCCGCACCAGCACCGTCCATGGGAGTGATGTCATGACCAAACGCCAGCGCGTCAGCCTGCGTATCGATGCTGAAGTGAGTTCTTTGGAAGGTAAGCTGGTTAGCTATTTGAAAGAAGATCCAATCCTTCCGCCTCGAGATGCAGCGATGCGGGCCATTAAGGCCTTTTACATGCCCTGGGTGCTTGAAAATGACTTAGACCAAGCCCAGCTGCAAAACTTGGCTGCGACAGCGGTAGAAGAACTGCAGTTTCGCATTTTTCAAATTCAGCAGCGCTATGGCATTGGCGGGGCAGCGGCGTTTATTACGCCGCCGCCACGGCAAAGCGTGTTGAGCCACAACGGCAGCAGCGCGGCTCCAATGGCGTCGGTGGGGGCCGCCCCCACAATTGCTGAGATGCGGCAGCAGATCAACCCAGCAGAGCTAGACGACTTCTAGAGCCCTTTAGGTCCGTGGGCGGCAGGGTGTTAAACTGTGTAGCGATCTTTAAGCCCGTTGCTGATGGGTACGCTTAGCTACAAGAGAACGCCCACGCCGTCGACGGCCCCTCCTATGACCGCTACCCTTCTCTCCCATCCGCCGGCCCCATGGCAGCATCTGTTTGTCGATACCAACGATATTCGGCTCCACTGCGTTACTCAGGGAGAGGGAGAGCTAGTGGTACTGCTCCACAGCTTCCCTGAGTTTTGGTACGCTTGGCGGCATCAGCTCCCTGTGCTAGCCCGTCACTTCAAAGTCGTGGTTCCCGACCTGCGGGGCTACAACGACTCGGATAAGCCCCAGACCGGCTACGACCTAGATACCCTGGCGACCGACATCCGCGGACTGATTCAGGGGTTAGGGTATTCAAAGGCCCACATTGTCGGCCACGGGTGGGGTGGGGCGATCGCCTGGCACATGGCACAGCGGTTTCCTAAACTGATGCATCGGCTCGCCATCCTCAATGCTCCCCATCCCCAGGCATTTGTCCAGGCGCTGGCAGGCAACCTCGATCAGCTTTGGCGGAGCTGGTAT
>JBCCAG010000533.1:0-3470 GCA_039814955.1 Cyanobacteria bacterium P01_A01_bin.135 | reverse complement strand
GCGATCGCCACCGGGTTCATGCACCGATGGGAGATTTCGCAGCAGCAAAACCAGTTTCAGCAGCAAATTGAGTCTTTGACCATCGCCCTACAGCGCAGCCTCAACCGCTACACCGCCGTACTGACCTTCCTGAGCGACTACTACAGCGTTGCAGATGATCCAGTAAAGCGCCAGGAGTTTGCTGACTTTGTCAGCCGGTCCCTGCAAACCTATCCTGGGATCCAAGCCCTAGAGTGGGCACCACTGGTCACCCAAGGCGATCGCGACGGCTACGAGCGAGCTATGCAGGCTCAGGGCTACCCCAACTTTCAAATTACCCAGCTATCTGAGGAAGGGGGCCTTATCCCCGCTGGCGATCGCCCCTACTACATTCCGGTCACCTACATTGCCCCCTTTGCAGGCAATGAGGCTGCCTTAGGCTTCGACCTCAACTCCAGTGCCGCCCGCGTCGCGGCCCTCACGTCGGCCCGCGATAGCGGCGCTATTCAGGCTACTGGGCGCATTCGACTGGTGCAAGAGCAGCGCAATCAGTACGGTTTTCTGGTTGTCTTACCCTTGTACAACGCAGCCGCGGTGACTCCCGAGGCTCGCCAAGCGCAGTTTGCCGGGGTACTGGTAGGGGTGTTTCGCGTTTCAGATGTGGTGGAAGAAGCGCTGCAGGGACTAGGGAATAGGGTTGACGTTCACCTGAGGGATCTGAGCGCAGCTTCGGAGGCGCAGTTTTTGGGACGCTACGATGCGGTAAATCAGGTGGTTGAGGTCGATGGCGATCGCGCTGCGGCACAGCAGAGACCGATCCTCTGCAACACAACCGAAAGCTGCACCCGCATCGTCGACGTCGGGCAGCGGCAGTGGCAGCTGCGGTTCTCGCCCGCTCGTTCTTATGCCACTAACGTACCCTATGGCACTTGGGCAACCCTGCTAGTCGGGCTGCTGCTGACCAGCGGCTTGGCCCTGGTTTTGACCAGTCTGCAGCGCGAGCTAGAGCGGACCATCGCGCTCAACGACTTAAAGCAGCGCTTTTTCTCCATGGCCTCCCATGAACTTCGGACGCCCCTCAGCACCATTCTGCTCTCTGCTGAGTCTCTGCAGACTTACCCCCGCCAACTCTCCCAAGCACAAAAACAGGCGAGTATTCAGCGCATTCATCTGACGGCCCAACATATGGACCAGCAAATCACAGGGCTGTTGACCCTAACCCGGCTCGAGGCGGGAAAGCTGGAGATTCACCCGGAACTGCTGGAGGTGGCCGCCTTTGCTCGGCAGTTGATGGACGACCTGCAAGTGGGTATCCGCCAGCCAATCGAGCTAATTTGCTCGCCTCAGGTTATCAGAGCCTACTGGGATAAAAAGCTTATCCGCTCCCTGTTGAGCAACCTGCTCTCCAATGCCGCCAAGTATTCCTCCAAAGAGGCCCCAATCACCATAACTCTCAGCTCCGATAGCAGCGTAGCCACCATCGCGGTGCGCGATCGCGGCATTGGCATCCTAGAAGATGAGCGCGCCCGCATTCAGGAGATTTTTCAGCGGGGAAGCAATGTTGGTGACGCGGCCGGGACAGGGCTGGGGCTGTCGATTGTCGCGGCCTGCGTTGATTTGCACGGGGGGGATTGGCATATTGACAGTCACAAGGGGCAAGGTACCACCGTCACAGTACAATTGCCCCTAGAGTGATGGTGCTATTCGCGATCGCCCGGAATGACGATGTTCAAAATCAGAGCCAGCATGCCGCCAGTGGCGATGCCGGAGGAGAAAACGCTCCTGATTAGGTAGGGCATGTTCTCCAACACCTCTGGCACGAATGCCACACCCATGCCTAGGCCCAGGGAAACAATCAGAATCAGCGTGTTGCGCCGACTCAAATTCACGCCGTGGAGAATCTTAATGCCCGCCGTAACCACAGAGCTAAACATGAGCAGCGTTGCCCCGCCCAGTACCGGCTGGGGCATGGCCTGAAAGAGCCCACCAACGATTGGGAAAAGCCCCAACAGAAACAAGATGCCGGCGATGAAATAGCCCACGTAGCGGCTCCCCACCCCCGTCAGCTGAATCACCCCGTTGTTTTGGCTAAACGTCGTGTTGGGAAATGTGTTGAAACAGGCAGCGATCAGGGAGTTGACGCCGTCTCCCAAAATGCCGCCTTTGACCCGCCTGATGTAGGTTTCTCCTTCAAGGGGTTCTCCCACCAGCATCGAGGTGGCCGTCAGGTCGCCGATGGACTCGATAGTGGTAATCACGTATAGGAAAGCCAGAGGAATAAATCCCTCAAAGCCGAAGCCAAATCCATAGCGGAAGGGAATCGGCACAGTGACATAGGGAAGCTGGCCGAGGTTGCTGAAGTCGAGCATCCCCAAGGGTAGCGCCACCAGGTAGCCGACCACTAGCCCAATTAGAATGGCGGACATGCGCAGGAGTGAGCTGTTGGTGCAGTTGAGCACCACGATGACCGTCAGCACCAGCAGGGAAACCATCAGGTTTTGCGGCGCTGCAAAGGTGCCATCCTGCAGCGCTGCCGAGCCACCGCCCATGGCAGTAATAGCCACTCGAATTAGACTGAGGCCGATCATCACCACCACAATGCCGCTGACCAGGGGCGTCATCACCTTCTTGAGTGGCTCAATGAACCGGCTAAGAATGATTTCGACAAAGGAGCCCAGTAGACAAATCGTCAGCAGGTAGGCCAGGGTTTGGGTGGGCGATCGCCCTGCGGCAACAGCAGCAGTACCTACGGTAACAATGGTGCCAACAAAGGCAAAGCTTGTTCCCTGAATGCTTAATAGACCCGACCCCACCGGCCCCACCCGGTGGACTTGGATGAAGGTGGCAACTCCCGAAATAAACAGCGACATGCTAATCAAAAAGCTGATATCAGCCGCTTCTAATCCAATGCTGCTGCCCACGACGATAGCAGGGGCAATAATATTCACAAACGCTGCTAGGACATGCTGCAATGCGGCTGCAATCGTCTCCCGCAGGGGGGGCTTGGCGTGCAGCCCATAAATCATATCGACTGCCGGCGAGACCTGCGCCTCTGGAGGGCGCTCCATAACCTGACCGGCGGACGCCGATACTTCTGCTGATATTGGATTGTTGTGAGTCATCAAGATTGACCTCAGTTGAGATTCCTCAAGAAACGCGAATTTGCCATAGAATTGAAGCAATGGCGACAGCTTTTCTATCAATTGCTTGCTGCCTGCCCAGCCCTATACGTTGGCGTTTCTTGACGCGTTGGGACTCAACTTACCGGGGCTAGGTGTAAGGTTTGAGGATAATTTGGTGGAGAAATGGTGGAGAATATGAGCGTTTCTCTACAAGTGTTAAGTAGAACGCCGTGGATAAACGACGCGCCGAAAGGCCGGCATGTCCCGCAGCTTGACCACATGGTCGAGGTTGAGCGTGGCCACGCTGAACCCCTGCCCCTGTCGAAAGCGGGTTTCAAACTCCTCCAGGGCCTGTTCCAGGGAGTTGAT